>NZ_BAAKJE010000024.1:0-6171 GCF_059704565.1 Massilia sp. NBRC 108631 | reverse complement strand
ATCCCGCCAACTTCGGGGTCTGACCCCGAAGTTGGCGGGATGCGGCTCAGGCTGCTTGTGGGAGTTGTCCGATGGATGAGGGATAGTCCGATTTGGCGCAGCTTGCAAAGCGAGCTGAGCCGCATTCTTTCCCCTTCGGGGTCTGACCCCGGTTTTGGGGGAATGCGGCTCAGGCTGGTTGTGGGAATTGTCTGGGTGGGGAGGGATTGTCTGATCTTGCGCAAATTGGGGCGGGCGGCGGGCGGGTGCTTGGCGGGCGTGCTAGACTTTTTGCATGGCTACTTTTTCCCGCTCCGCTTTCGATACGGCCGCGCCGCCCGGCGCGGAGGCGATTTCGCATGCGGTCTTCAAGACCATGTCGAATACCGACGCGACCCTGGAGCGCTTTGCCTGGCTGGGCGACGGGCTGGCCGCCGCCATCTGGCAACGGGAGACGGATGAGGAAGTGACCACTTACTCGCAGCCGGGACACCATACCTTTTCCTGCTACCTGGGCGGCGGTTACCGCACCGAGCGCAATGGCGCGGGTGTGGCGCCGGGGCAGTATGGGGCGCCGCAACGCCTGTGCACCTTGCCGGACTGGCACGAGTCGCACTGGCTGGTGCGCGACAAGCTGCGCCTGCTGCACGTGTATTTCATGCCGGAGCATTTCACCCGGCGCGCCGTGGTGGAGCTGGACCGCGAGCCGCGCGAGCTGACCCTGGCCGACCGCACCTACTTCGAGGATCCGCGCCTGGTGCAGCTGTGCGAGGCGCTGGTGGCTTCGCCGTGGCAGGGCGCCGACGCGCTGCTGCGCGTGAACGAAATTACCCACGCGACCTTGAGCGAGCTGCTGAAGTCACAGTCGATGATAGACCCGGGCGCGCGGCTGCGCGGCGGACTGGCGCCGGTGGTGCGGCGCAGGCTGGCGGAGTTTATCGAGGCCCACCTGGCCGAGGCCATCACGCTGGGCATGCTGGCGCAGGTGGCTTGCCTGTCCGAGTTCCACCTGGCGCGCATGTTCAAGGTGTCGTTCGGGATGCCGCCGTCGGCCTGGGTGGCGCAGCGCCGCCTGGACCGGGCGCGCAGCATGCTGAGGTCGGGCGAGTTGCCCTTGCAGCAGGTGGCGGATGCTTGCGGTTACGCGGACTTGAGCCATTTTAGCCACCGTTTCCGTGCCGCCACCGGCGCGCCGCCGGGACGCTACCGGCAGATCGTCGCCGCCTGACGCGCGCTCCAGCCTTTACAGCATGTCCGCGATCAGGGCGACGATCTCGTCGCCATACGAGGCGAGCTTTTTCTCGCCCACGCCACTGATGCCGCGCATGTCGTCCAGCGAGGTCGGCTGCGCCTTGGCGATTTCGCGCAGGGTGGCGTCGACGAAGATCACGTACGCCGGCACGCTGTGCGCCCGCGCCGTCTCCACCCGCCACCAGCGCAGCTTGTCGAAGATGGCCTGTTCCTTGCCCGACAGTTCGGTCTCGGCGTAGCCCTTGGCCGCCGCCGCCGTGGAGCGCTTCTGCTTGACCGGCTTCTGGTACTGCCGCAGCTGCACCTTCTGGCCGCCCTTGAGCACCGGCCGCGCCGCGTCGGTCAGCTTGAGGGAGCTGTATTGTTCGTGGTCCACCGTCACCAGCCCGAGCGCGATCAGCTGGCGCAGGATGGCGCGCCATTCCTGCTCGCTGCGGTCGGCGCCGATGCCGAACACGGACAGCGAGTCGTGGTGCCAGGTCTTGATGCGCTCCGTTTCCACGCCGCGCAGCACTTCGATCACGTGCCCGGCGGCGAAGCGCTGGTCGACCCGGTAGATGGCCGACAGCAGTTTTTGCGCCGGCACCGTGCCGTCAAAGCTGATCGGCGGGATCAAGCAGGTGTCGCAGTTGCCGCACGGGATGGCCTGCTCGCCGAAATAGTCCAGCAGCCGCACGCGCCGGCAGCTCAGCGTTTCGCACAGGCCCAGCATGGCGTCGAGCTTGGTGCCCAGCACGCGCTTGAAGGTTTCGTCCGCTTCCGATTCGTCGATCATGCGCCGCTGCAGCACCACGTCCTGCAGGCCGTAGGCCATCCAGGCGCTGGCCGGCATGCCGTCGCGGCCGGCGCGCCCGGTCTCCTGGTAGTAGCCTTCGATCGACTTGGGCAGGTCCAGGTGGCACACGAAGCGCACGTCCGGCTTGTCGATGCCCATGCCGAAGGCGATGGTGGCGCACATGACAATATTGTCTTCGCGCAGGAAGCGGGCCTGGTTGGCGGCGCGCTTGGCGTGCTCCATGCCAGCATGGTAGGCCATGGCGCGCACCCCGTTCTCGTTCAGGAACTCGGCCGTCTCTTCGACCTTCTTGCGCGACAGGCAGTAGACTATCCCGGAGTCGCCGCCATGCTCGGCGGTGATGAAGTCGAGCAGCTGCTTGCGGCCGTTGGCTTTCTCGACGATCTGATAGCGGATGTTGGGCCGGTCGAAGGAGGACACGAACTGCATCGCGTCTTCCAGCTGCAGGCGCTGCACGATCTCGGCGCGGGTCTGCTGGTCGGCGGTGGCGGTGAGGGCGATGCGCGGCACGTTGGGGAACTGCTCGTGCAGGATCGACAGCTTGATGTACTCGGGCCGGAAGTCGTGGCCCCATTGCGACACGCAGTGCGCTTCGTCGATGGCGAACAGCGCGATGTTGGAGGCCTGGAACAGGTCGAAGCAGCGCTGCGTCATCAGCCGCTCGGGCGCCACGTACACCAGGTCGATCTGGCCGGTGCGCACCAGGCGCTCGATGCGGCTGGCTTCTTCGTAGGTCTGGGTGGAGTTCAGGAAGGCGGCGCGCACGCCTACCTCTGCCAGCGCGTCCACCTGGTCCTGCATCAGGGCGATCAGCGGCGAGATCACCACGCCCACGCCGTCGCGCACCAGCGCGGGAATCTGATAGCACAGCGACTTGCCGCCGCCGGTGGGCATCAGGACCAGCGCGTCGCCGCCGTTGCTGACATGGTCGACAATTTCTGCCTGGTGGCCGCGGAAGGCTGGGTAGCCGAAAACGGTTTGCAGCAGATTGAGGGCGCGTTCGCTGGTGTCCTGATTGGTCATTTCTCTACTTTAATCGGCCCACACTACCAGGCCGGAATAATCGGTGGCGATTACCACCAGTCCGAATATGATGCGATACCACGCAAAAATTGTGAAGTCGTGCGAGCTGATATAGCGCAACAACCAGCGCACGCAGAGGAAGGCCGACACGAATGCGGCTACCATGCCGACGCCGAACATCGGCAAGTCGGCCGCCGACAGCAGCGCGCGTTCCTTGTACAGCGAGTATACCGTGGCCGACAGCAGCAGGGGAATGGCGAGGAAGAAGGAAAATTCCGTGGCCGCCTTGCGCGACAGGCCGAACATCATGCCGCCGATGATGGTGGCGCCGGAACGGCTGGTGCCGGGGATCAGCGCGAACGCCTGGGCGCAGCCGACCTTGAGCGCGTCCAGCGCGCTCATGTCGTCCACCGACTGCACGCGCACGGCGGCCGGGTTGACCTTGGCGCGCTTTTCCACCCACAGGATGACGAAGCCGCCCACGATGAAGGCCGCCGCTACCGGCACCGGCGAGAACAAATGCGCCTTGATGGCCTTGTTGAACAGGAAACCGAGGACGGCCGCCGGCAGGAAGCCGATCACCAGATTGGCGATGAAGCGCTGCGCCTTGGGATCGCTGAACATGCCGCTGAGTACCGAGGCCAGGCGTACGCGGTATTCCCACATGACGGCGATGATGGCGCCGGTCTGGATCACGATCTCGAACACTTTCACTTTCTCGCCGACGAAATTGAGCAGGCTGCCGGCCAGGATCAGGTGGCCGGTGGAGGAGATGGGCAGGAATTCGGTAAAGCCTTCTACCAGGCCCATGATCAAGGCCTGCAACGCGAGTGTGATGTCCATATTTGTCGTAATAGCAAGTGATTGGGAAAAGGGCGTCGAAGCTTACCATGACCTGCCGCGTTCGCCCGCCCCCTATCGGGCGCGGCCCGCATTGTACCTTGCCGGTGATAAGCTGGACTTATCACAGCCCCGGTAAAGTCGAATTGGATGTAAACGGACGGCAATTCCATACTCCTGCCATCGATCAAGCAGGAGCAAATCATGACGACTATGAAGGAAACGGCAGCGCCGAAGGGACTGATAACACTGCTGGCGCTGGTGTGCGGCGTCTCCATCGCCAGCGGCTACTACGCGCAGCCGCTGCTGGGCGACATCGGCCGCGCGCTGGGCGTATCCGAAGCCTACGCGGGCGCGCTGCCCATGTTTACCCAGATCGGCATCGCCATCGGCGCGCTGCTGTTTCTGCCCCTGGGCGACATTGTCAATGACCGCAAGCTGATACTGGCTATGATTTGCGCGCACGTGGGCGCGCTTGCGCTGGTGGCCCTGGCGCCGTCCGCGCCGGCGCTGACCTGGGCCAGCGCGCTGATGGGCGTCACCACCATCACGCCTTATTTGCTGCCGGCCTACGCCGCCAAGATCGTGCCGCCGGCGCAGCGCGGCCACGTCACCGGCCTGCTGGTGCGCGGCATCTTCGCCGGCATCCTGCTGGCGCGCACGGCCAGCGGCTATATCGGCCACTACACGGACTGGCGCACGGTGTACTGGATCGCCGCCGCGCTGATGATGGCCATGGCGGCGCTGCTGGCCTGGCGCCTGCCGCCCACCATGCCGCGCAGCGATCTGAGCTATCCGCGCCTGCTGGCTTCCCTCTGGACCGTATTCCGCCGGCAGCCGGTGGTGCGCTACGCCACCGCGCGCCAGGGTTTGATGTTCGGCGCCTTCAATGCCTTCTGGATCAGCCTGGTGTTCTACCTGGAGACGCCGCGCTTCCACATGGGCAGCGACGTGGCCGGCCTGTTCGGCGTGATCGGTGCGGCAGGCGCCTTCGCCGCGCCTGTTTTCGGCAAGGTGGCCGACCGGCGCGGCCCGCTGTTCGCGGTGCGCCTGGGCACCGCCTTGGCACTGCTGGCGTGGATGGTGATGGCGCTGTTCGGCCAGCATCTGGCCGGGCTGGTGGCGGGCGTGCTGCTGCTGGACCTGGGGGTGACGGCCTCGCACGTGTCGAACCAGACCATGATCTACCACCTGGGGCAGGACATACGCGGCCGCGTCAGCACCATCTACATCCTCGGCACCTTCATCGGCGCGGCGCTCATGTCCGGGCTGACGGCCTGGGTGTGGGGCCGCTGGGCCTGGAGCGGCGTGTGCGCGCTGGGCATCGCCGCCACCGGGCTGGCGGTGGCGGTCAGCTTCGCCCAGAGAGCTCGGCCAGATCGAACTGGGCCCTGCGCGCTTCAGCCGCAACCAGTTCGATGAATTCGAGGATCAGCGGGTTGTCCTCGCCGCCGCGCGAGAACACCTGCACCTGCAGCGGCCCCATGCCCTCCACCGGGCGCACCACGAGGCCGGCGGGCGGCGCCGAGAAGATATAGGTGGCGCCCACCATCGCCCCCATACCCTGGCCCACCAGCGACATGCCCATCTGCGGCTGCGAGGTTTCGTAGACGAAGCTGGGCGTAAAGCCGTGCGCGCGGCAGCTGTCGACCATGCGGTCATACAGGTCGGTGTTCAGACGGCGCTCGAACATGATCAGGCGCTGGCTGCGCAGGTCGTCCACGGTGATGGCGGCGCGCGCGGCCAGCGGATCGTCCTCGCGCAGCAGCAGGGCCCAGCCGGAATCGAAGATGGGCTGGCCGCGCAGGCTGCCGTCGGCCGGCAGCGGCGCCACCTGCACGCCGAAGCCGACGTCGATGGTGCGCTTGAGCAGCGCGTCCATCTGCAGCACCGAATTCATTTCATGGCGCAGGATGCGCACGTTGGGATACAGCGCCTGCAGCCGTATCAGCGCGGGCGGGATGAAGGCCAGGTTGGTGTACTCGACCAGGCCGATGGACAGCGTGCAGCTGCGGTATTGGCCGGCCTCGCGCGTAAGGCGCAGCGCGCGCTCCATCTGGCTGAACATGATGTCGAGTTCATCGCGCAGCACCGCGCCGGCGGGCGTCAGCTCCACGCTGCGCCGGTCGCGCCGCAGCAGCTCCACGCCCATGGTCTGCTCCAGCTTGGCAATCTGCTGGCTCAGCGCCGGTTGCGTGACGAACGCCAGTTCCGCCGCGCGGCGGAAGTGCAATTCCTTCGCCACGATGGAAAAATAGCGCAGCTGCCGAAGTTCGATGCCT
>NZ_BAAKJE010000023.1:0-8989 GCF_059704565.1 Massilia sp. NBRC 108631 | reverse complement strand
GCGGGCTTCCAGGCAGCAATATGGGGTCAGGGTTAATTATCCGTACGGATAATTAACCCTGACCCCTTTTTTCTTTACTGAATCGTTTCGGGCTTGAGGTTCTTCTTGAAGAAGGCTTCGATGTTGCCGTACACGTGGCGCTGGCTGGTGGTGCCGGAGATGCCGTGCTTGGCGCCCGGGTAGGTCATCAGCTCGAAGTGCACATTGCGCTTGACCAGCGCGTCTATCATGCGCGTGGTGTTGGTGAACAGCACGTTGTCGTCGGCCATGCCGTGCACCAGCAGCAGCGGCGATTTCAGGCCGTCCACGTGGGCGTAGATGCTGCTCTGCTTGTAGCCTTCGGGGTTGTCCTTCGGCGTGCTCATGAACTGCTCGGTGTAGTGGGTGTCGTACAGTTTCCAGTCCGTCACCGGCGCCACCGACACGCCCATGGCGATCTTGTCGGACGCTTGCGACAGCAGGCGCAAGGTCATGAAGCCGCCATAGCTCCAGCCGAACACGCCGATGCGCTTGGCGTCCACGTAGCTTTGCTTGCTCAGCCATTCTACGCCGGCCAGCTGGTCTTCCACTTCCACCGTGCCCAGGCGCTTGTAGTTGGCGTCGGTGAACACGCGCTCGCGGCGCGAAGAGCCGCGGTTGTCCAGGCGGAACACCACGAAGCCTTGCTGCGCCATGTACTGGTCGAAGTAGTTGCCCCACTTGCGCGCCACGTGCTGCGCGTGCGGGCCGCCGTAAGTGGACAGGTACACCGGGTAGCGCTTGCTGGCGTCGAACTTGTAGGGCTTGATGATAGCGTAGTGCAGCGTCTGGCCGTCTTTCGCGGGCAGGGTGCCGAACTCGGTCGGCAGGTGGTCGGCCTTGAACTTGGCGTACGGGTGCTTGTCGTTCAGTTCGTTCTGTTCCAGCCAGTCGACCATGCTGCCGTCCGGGCGGCGGATGCTGACCTGCGGCGGCGTGCTCGGGTCGGAATAGGTGTCGACGAACACTTCGCCGTTGCGCGAGAACGCGGCGTCGTGCCAGCCGTCGCCCTGGGTGATGCGCTTGGGCTTGTCGGCCGTGCTGCCGTTCAGGGCCAGCACATAGGTCTGCTTGTCGACCACCGCGTCGCGGTTGGAGGCGACGTAGACCTTGCCGGCCTTCTCGTCCACCGCCAGCACGTTGTCGATGCCCCATTCGCCCTTGCTGATGGCGTGCAGCAGCTTGCCGTCCAGGCTGTACAGGTACAGGTGGTTGCGGCCGCTGCGCTCGGACGACCAGATGAAGGCGTCGCGGTTTTTCAGGAAGCGCAGGTCGTCGTGGATGGTGGTCCAGGTGTCGGCTTTTTCCGTGATCAGCACGCGCTGCTTGAGCGAGGCGGCGTCCACCGAGATCAGTTCCAGGGTCTTCTGGTCGCGGCTCTGGCGCTGGAACAGCAGGGCCTTGCTGTTGGCGCTCCAGTCGGCGCGCACCAGGTAGATGTCCGGGTTGCTGCCGAGGTCGACGTCGCGCGTCTCGCCGCTCACCGGCGAGACGATCTTCAGCTGCACCGTCACGTTGGGGTCGCCCGCTGCCGGGTAGCGCTGCTCGACCACGTCGGTGCGGTCGGCGTAGATCTCAAAGCGGCGCGCCACCGGCACCGGGCTGTCGTCGTAGCGCTTGTAGGCGATGGCGCTGTCGTCCGGCGCCCAGTAGTAGCCGGTGCGCTGGCCCATTTCTTCCTGGGCGATGAACTCGGCTTCGCCGTTGTGGATCAGGCCGCCGCCGTCGGTGGTCAGCTGGCGCTCCTTGCCGGTGGACAGCTCGATCACGAACAGGTTCTGGCTGCGCACGAAGGACACGTAGCGGCCCTGCGGCGAAATCTTCGGGTCCAGCACGGCGCCGGACGCCACCAGGCGCGCCGCGTCCGGCTTGGCGGTGTCGATCAGGTACAGGTTGCCGGCGATCGGCACCAGCAGCTGCTTGCCGTCCGGCGACCAGCTGTAGCTCAGGATGCCTTTCAGGCTGGCGGTGCGCTCGCGCTCGCGCTTGGCTTTTTCCGCGTCCGACAGGTTCTCTTCCGGCACCAGGGTCTTCGAGTCCACCAGGCGGTGCTGGGTCTTGTCCTTCATGTTGAATTCCCACAGGTCCAGCTGGTACTGGTTGTCGTCGCGGCCGCGCAGGAAGGTCACGCGGGCGCCGTCGGGCGACACCTTGAGGCTGCGCACGCCGGCGCCGGCCAGGGCCTGGTCGCCATAGATGCGGTCCAGCGTCAAACGTTCAGCGTAGGCGGGCATGGCCGCCGCCAGTGCCAGGAAGGAGAGGATAAAGCGCATGGAAGATCCCGAAATGTTCAAGTGGGCAAGACAATACCAGAGTGCCGCATTGCTTGGATTTGGAAAACGCGCCGAAAAACCGTGGTTCATTCGGCGCGCGCAGCGTCCTCAAGCGGAGGCGTGCAGGCGCTGCAGCGACAGCCGGTTCAGGAAGCCGGTCAGCAGCACGGCGGCGATGGTCAGGCCCAGCACCAGGCCGATCCAGAAGCCGCTGGCGGCCATGGGCGCGGCGGGAACGAAGGGCGCCCATGGCGGCGCCAGCCCCAGCAGGTAGCCCAGCGGCAGCGCGAAGACCCAGAACGCCAGCAGCTGGATCAGCATCGGCTGGCGCGTGACCTTGTAGCCGCGGATGGCGCAGGAGCAGGCCACCTGGGCCGCGTCGGACAGCTGGAACAGCGCGGCGAACAGCAGCAGGTGGGCGCACAGCGCCTGCACCGCCGCGTCGGAGGTGTAGGCGGCGGCGATCTGGTGCCGGAACAGTGCGATGAAGAGGGCCGACAGCAAGGCGAAGATGAGCGACATCGACACCCCCACCCAGGACGCGAAGCGGGCCCGCGCCGGGTTGCCTTCGCCCATGGCCTGGCCGACCCGCGTGATCAGGCCGATGCCGAAGCTGAGCGGCACCATGAACACCAGCGAGGCGAAGTTCAGCGCGATCTGGTGCGCCGACACTTCCACCACGCCGAAGCGCGCCACCAGCAGGCTGACCGCGCCGAAGGCGCTCACTTCGGCAAAATAGGTGACGCCGATCGGCAGGCCGAGCTTGAGCATGCTGCGGATTTCCGGCCAGTGCGGCCATTCCCAGTGCGTGAACGGGTAGGTCTGGCGGTAGGCGGGGGCGTGGCGTATCCACAGGATCATGGCGCCCAGCATCAGCCACATGCAGCCGGCAGTGGCCACGGCGCAGCCGACGCCGCCCAGCTTGGGCAGGCCGAAGCGGCCAAAGATCAGCAGCCAGTTGACGATCACGTTGAACACCAGCCCGAGCAGGGCGATCACCATTACCGGCTTGGTCTCGTTGATCGAGGTGGAATAGCCGTACAGCGCGCGGTAGGCGGCGAACGGCGGCAGGCCGAGGCTGATGATGTGCACGAACAGCGAGGCGCGCGCATTGATCTCGGGCGCCAGGTACAGGTGGTTGAACAGCAAGGTGCCCAGGTTGGCCAGCAGCGCGGCGATCACGCCCACGCCCAGCGCCTTCCACAGGGCCTGGCGCACCGAGTGCGGGATGGTGCCGAAGGCGCCGGCGCCCACCTCGTGCGCCACCACGCTGTTAATCGCCATCATGGTGCCGCTGACGGTGACCAGGATGATGGACCAGATCGACGCGCCCAGCGACACGGCGGCCAGTTCGCTGGCGCTGGCGTGGCCGGTCATGGCCACGTCGGCCACCGCCATGCCCACCGTGGCCAGTTGCCCCACCAGCACCGGCCAGGCCAGCTTCCACAGGGCGGCGGCTTCGGTGCGGATGCTGGAGAGGGTGAAAGTGGTTGGCATGGGGAGGAAATCTTAGGACTAAAGCAACGATTCTACTCGGTGCAGTAGGAATTTGTTACACAGTCGTGTAGGCTGATGCTCCAGCTAAATCGTTGATAGAAGGCATCGATCCGCTGGATGAGAAGAATATTACGGAGCTAAGACCCATGAAACGCACTAGCATCAAGACCCTGGCCTGCGCGGCCGCCCTGCTGAGCCAGTTCGCCGCCGCCCAGGCCGGCGAAATCACGCTGTTCTCGCGCGACAATTTCCGCGGCGAAGAAGTGACCATCCGCGACGGTGCGCGCGACCTGCGCGCGGCCGGCTTCAACGACCGCACTTCCAGCCTGGTGGTGCATTCGGGCGTGTGGGAAGTTTGCGAGCACAAGGACTTCGGCGGCTACTGCGCCGTGTTCGAGCGCGGCGAGCACAACGACCTGCGCCGCTTCAACAACAGCATTTCCTCGCTGCGCCAGGTGGAGCGTGGCGGACGCGGCGGCGGCGGGTTCCGCGACCGCGACCGTGACGGCCGCGATGATCGCGACGAACGCCGCGAGGCGCGCCGCGAAGAATGGCGCGACCGCCACGATGACCGCCAGGGCGGCTACCGCCCCGACCCGATCGAACTGTTCGAACACGCGCGCTTTGAAGGCCGCCGCGTGTCCTTCCAGGGCGAAACCCGCAGTTTCCGCGCCACCGACTTCAACGACCGCGCCAGTTCCATGGTCATCCACGAAGGCCAGTGGCAACTGTGCGAACACGACAACTTCGGCGGCCAGTGCGTCGTCTACGGCCCGGGCCGCTACGACAACCTGGGGCCGATGAACGACAAGCCGTCGTCGCTGCGCCGTATCCGCTAACCGCGGCCAACCGCGCTCCTGGCAGGCCGGCCAACGGTTCAAATCGCGCGCTGGCCGCGCGCGATTCCTTGTAATCTGGACCTGACAGGGCTGCCTGGAGACACTCCATCGTGGAATACAAGGACTACTATCATGCGCTTGGCGTTTCCAAGACCGCCAGCGCCGACGAGATCAAGAAGGCGTACCGCAAGCTGGTGCGCAAATACCATCCGGACGTCAGCAAGGAAGCGGACGCGGACAAGAAAACCAAGGAATTGAACGAAGCCTACGGCGTGCTGGGCGACGCGGAAAAACGCGCCGCCTACGACGCGCTGGGCAACAACGGCCAGTACCGCGCCGGCCAGGAATTCCATCCGCCGCCGGACTGGGGCAATATGGGCGGCATGGGCGGCGGCCGCGCGCCGGGCGGCGCCGGCTTCGACAGCGACTTCTTCGCCGACCTGTTCGCCAATATCGGCGGCAACCGGGGCCGGGGCCGGCCGATGCAGCAGCGCGGCGGGGACAGCCACGCCGCGCTGGAAATCGACCTGGCCGACGCCTACCACGGCGCCAGCCGCACCGTCAGCGTCCGCCTGCAGGAGGAGGACGCGCACGGCCGCACCGTCACGCGCGAGCGCACCCTGGACGTGAACATCCCGCAAGGCATCACCGCAGGCCAGCAGCTGCGCCTGTCCGGCCAGGGCCATCCGGGCAGCGGCGGCGCGCCGGCCGGCGACCTGTATTTGGAAATCCGCTTCCGCCACCACGCGCGCTACCGCATCGAAGGACGCGACGTCTACCAGACGGTGCCGGTGGCGCCGTGGGAGGCGGCGCTGGGTGCGCAAATCGACGTGCCCACGCCGTCCGGCCGCGTCACGGTGGCGGTGCCGCCCAAGTCGCAGGGCGGGCGCAAGCTGCGCCTGAAGGGGCGCGGCATTCCGCCGTCGCGCGCGCAGGCGCAATCCGGCGCGGCCGGCGGCGATCTTTACCTGATGCTGGAACTGGTGCTGCCGCCCGCCGACACCGAGCGCGCGCGCCAGCTGTACGAAACCATGGCGCGCGAGCTGGACTTCAACCCGCGCGCCGGCATGGGAGCTTGATTATGCAGATTCATGGTGAGTTGCTGGACGAGGCTGCGCTGACACTGGAAGAGCTGGCGCGTGCCTGCGCCGTGGAGCCGGACTGGGTGGTGCGCCATGTCAGCAGCGGCGCGCTGCTCTGCAGCGTGACGGCGGCCCCTATCGTGGTGGACGCGGCAGGCGCGGCCACGGCGGCCCCGCCGCACGCGTGGCGCTTCGCCAGCGGCGAACTGCGGCGCGCGCTCCACCTGCTGCGCGTGGAGCGCGATTTCGAGGCCGACGAGGAACTGGCGGCGCTGGTGGTGGACTTGTGCGAGGAAGTGCGGCGGCTCAAGTCAAGACTGCACAGCGCGGGAGCCCCGTAGCGGTTTCGCCCGCCTTGCTGTCGCCCGGCCTGGCCTCGGCGAACTTCGGTTCCCGCAGCGCCGGCTTGCCGGCAGCCGAAGCGCTTTCCTCCGGCTGCGCCTGGCGGCTCCACACATTGCCGCTGCGGATATCGAAGATGATGCTGCGGTGCCCGACGCCGTACAGGCTTTCGGACACCACCGGGATGGCGTGCGCGCGCAGCAGGCGCAGCGCCACCTCGCCGTTCTGGCGCCCGATGTTGCTGGCCTTCTGGTCGTCCCGCCCCGGGAACATCTGGCTGCCGCCGAATATCTTGGCTTGGCACTCGGCCGGGTCCACCCCCATGGCGCGCAATTCGGCCAGCATCAGTTCCAGCGCCTCTTCCCCGTAACGGCTGTTCAAGCCCGGATCCTTCGATGAGTTGCGCGCCGACAACAAAAAATGCGACATGGTGCCGACCCGCCGTGCCGGATGCCACAGGGTAATCGACACGCATGACCCGAGCAGGGTGCGGATGCGGTATTCCGGTCCGCCCACGAAGTATTCGCCGGGCAGCAGGAAGATGTCGATGATGTCGTTATTTCTAGCCATGACCCACTCTAAAGGCAGCGGCGGGCCGCTGTAACTTGTACTTTGGTGCATGCAGGAATTCCACACTGTACCAAAGTACAGGTTACAGGCAGTTCCCTGGTGGATACAGTTTGCTGGCGACTTCACCCGGCTGGACGGGCAGCGTATCCCCAGGAGAATCCCGGCAGTGAAAAATTTCGTACGCAGCCATGCCTGCCTGTTCCTTCCGCTGTCGCTGGCGCTGCTGGCGGCGTTCGCGGTGCTGGCCTTCAGCGGTTTCAGCCTGGCCGGCGGCCTCACCGTGTTGCTGCTGGTGGCTTGCGGCTACGCCAGCGGGCTGTATTTCAACGCCATGCAAAGCACCTTCAACCAGTCGGTGGACGATTACCTGGAAGGGCAGCGCGCGCTCGGCGTGTCGGTCGCGCCGGTATGGTCGCGCCATATCGAGAATTCAATTGCGCAGATGGATGAGGCGGTGGCCGCGCTGGCCGGCCGTTTCGGCGGCATCGTGGAGCGGCTGGACCAGGCCGTGGGCGCCGCCAGCGTCGCCACCGCGTCCATGGACGGTGGCGACGGCCTGGTGACGGTGTTTGCCAACAGCGAGCGCGAGCTGCAAGGCGTGGTCGCCTCGCTGCGTTCGGCCACCGAAAGCAAGGCCGCCATGCTGGACAAGGTGAACGGCCTGGGCCTGTTCGTGCGCGAACTGAAGGAAATGGCGGCCGACGTCGCCAGTATCGCCGCCCAGACCAATTTGCTGGCGCTGAACGCGGCCATCGAGGCGGCGCGCGCCGGCGAGCGCGGACGCGGTTTCGCCGTGGTGGCCAAGGAAGTGCGCATGCTGTCCAACCAGTCGGCCGATACCGGCCGCCGCATCGCCGAAAAGGTGGCCCTGGTGAGCAATGCCATTGTCGCCACGGCGCAGGCGGCGCAGCAGTCGGGCGCGCTGGAAGAAGAGTCGATGCGCGTGTCCGAACAGGCGATTGCCGGTGTACTGAGCGGTTTCCGCGGTGTCACCGACGCGCTGGTCCAGTCCAGCAATCTGCTGAAGGAAGAAAGCGTCGGCATCCAGTACGAGGTGGGCGAGGCGCTGGTGCAGCTGCAGTTCCAGGACCGCGTGACCCAGATCATGAGCCATGTGAAGCAGAACATCGACTTGCTGCGCGCGGCGCTGGAACGGCATTGCGCCGGCTTCGAGCAGGACCGCCGCCTGCAGCCGCTGGATGCCGCCGGCTTGCTGGCCGAGCTGGAAAAAACCTATGCCATGGCCGAGGAGTATGCGCTGGACAGCCGGGCCGCGCCGCCGGCGCCGCCGTCCGCGTCCCCGCAGCGCGCCAAGCCGGCGGCGCTGCCCGCGCCGGCCGATGAAGTTACGTTTTTTTAAGGAGTAGGTATGGCCAAGACCATTATGGTGGTAGACGACTCGGCTTCGCTGCGGCAGGTCGTGGGCATCGCGCTGAAGAGCGCGGGCTATGACGTGATCGAAGCGGCCGACGGCCAGATTGCGCTGAGCAAGCTGGGCGAGAAGAAGGTCAACCTGATCGTGTGCGACGTGAACATGCCCAATATGGACGGCATCACCTTCGTGCGCGAGCTGAAGCAGCAGGCCAGCCACAAGTTTACGCCGGTGATCATGCTGACCACGGAATCGCAGGAGGCCAAGAAGCGCGAAGGCCAGGCGGCCGGCGCCAAGGCCTGGGTGGTCAAGCCCTTCAAGCCCGAAGTGCTGCTGGGCGCCGTGCAAAAACTCTGCCTGCCTTAAGCAGCGGGAGCGGCCATGCCAGGGGATATCGATCCGGGTCTGCTGTTTATCGAAGGCGAGCTGACCATCTACCGCGCCGCCGACCTGAAGGCGGCGCTGCTGGCCGCCGTCAGCCGCGCCCACGCTGGCGGCCATGCACTGGAAGTGGACCTGGCCGGCGTGACCGAAATCGACACCGCCGGCGTGCAGCTGCTGATGCTGGCCAGGCGCAGCGCGCTGCAGCTGCAGCGCCAGCTGCGCCTGGTGGCTCACAGTCCGGCCGTGCTGGAAGTCTTCGAGCTGATGGACCTGGCCGGCTGGTTCGGCGATCCGCTGCTGATGGCGGCCGGCGGCAACGGCGGCGGCAGGAGCGTGGCATGAACCTCGACGACGCGCTGCAAACCTATATCGCGGAGTGCCGCGACCTGCTGGCCGACATGGAGAACGCGCTGCTGGCGCTGGGCCGCCATGGGGATCGGCTGGAAGCGGTGAACGCCATCTTCCGCGCCGCACACACCATCAAGGGCTCGGCCGGCCTGTTCAGCCTGGACCACATCGTCGCCTTCACCCACGTGCTGGAAAGCGTGCTCGATGAAGTCCGCGCCGGGACGGTCGATACGGACGGCGAGCTGGTCACGCTGCTGCTGTCCT
>NZ_BAAKJE010000022.1:0-206 GCF_059704565.1 Massilia sp. NBRC 108631 | reverse complement strand
GCTGAACGCCGGCAACGGCAGCCAGTCCGGCGGCGACGAGGCGGTGCACGCGATCTTCCGCGCCGCGCACACCATCAAGGGCTCGGCCGGCCTGTTCAGCCTGGACCACATCGTCGCCTTCACCCACGTGCTGGAAAGCGTGCTCGATGAAGTCCGCGCCGGGACGGTCGATACGGACGGCGAGCTGGTCACGCTGCTGCTGTCCT
>NZ_BAAKJE010000021.1:0-9821 GCF_059704565.1 Massilia sp. NBRC 108631 | reverse complement strand
CCCACAGCAACAGACAAAAATAAGCATAGCGCATGATTCAACTGTTAAGCGACTGGCTCGGCGCCGCCCAGGGCTGGCTGTTCGAAACCGTGATCCAGCCCATCCTGTTCTACGGCGGCCTGGGCGACATCACCGAGGAAGCCTTCGAGGGCACTGAATGGCTGCTGATCGGCCTGGCCGAAATGGTGCTGCTGTTCCTGGTGCTGCGGCCGCTGGAAGCGATGATCCCGGTGCACAAGTTCACCGACCCGCGCGCGCGCTGGAACGATTTCATCTACACCGTGCTGCACCGCCTCGGCCTGTTTACGGTGCTGATCTTCTTCACGCTCGACCCGCTGCTGGACCACCTGAATGCCTTGCTGCGGCTGGAGGACGTGCGCCCCTTCAACCTGGAGAACCTGTTCCCGGACATGGGGCCGCTGTGCAGCTTCGTGCTGTACCTGCTGGTGCTGGACTTCGTCGATTACTGGTACCACCGCGCCTCGCACCAGGTCAACTGGTGGTGGGGCCTGCACAGCCTGCACCATAGCCAGATGAATATGAACTTGTGGAGCGACGACCGCAACCACGTGCTGGACGACCTGCTGCGCGACGTCGTCATGGGCCTGGTGGCGCTGGCCATCGGCGTGCCGCCGGCGCAATACGTGCTGCTGGTGTCGCTGTCGCGCATCGTGCAAAGCCTGCAGCACGCCAATGTGCGGCTGCACTTTGGCGCCATCGGCGAGCGCCTGCTGGTGTCGCCGCGTTACCACCGCATGCACCATGCCATCGGCGTCGGCCACGAATCGAAGGGCAGGGGCACGCTGGGCGGCTGCAACTTCGCGGTGCTGTTCCCGGTCTGGGACATGCTGTTTCGCACCGCCAACTTCACGCCGCAGTTCGTCCAGACCGGCATCCGCGACCAGCTGCCGCACACCGCGCCGGACGGCAGCGTGACCCCGGGCCGTGACTACGGGCGCGGCTTCTGGCAGCAGCAGTGGCTGGGCCTGAAGCGCATGGTGCACAATTTTGGCAAGGAACCGACGCAATGAAGAGTGTGCTGAACGCATACGGCCGCGCGCTGCTGTCGCAGCTGCACGGCAAGATGCTGGTGCTGAGCATCGTGCCCTTCCTGCTGTCGGTGGCGCTGTGGGCGGTGCTGCTGTATTTCTGCCTGCAGCCCATGGTGGACTACCTGCACCTGCAGTTCGTCGCGCACGACCTGTTCGGCAGCAGCACCAGCTGGCTCAACGCCCTCGGCCTGGGCGTGCTGAAGACCGTGGTGCCGCCGCTGATCGCCATGCTGACGCTGCTGCCGCTGATGATACTGACCGCGCTGATCTTCATCGGCGTGGCCGCCATGCCCTTCGTGGTGCGCCACGTGGGCGGGCGCCACTATCCGCAACTGGAAAAAAAGCGCGGCGGCAGCATCGCCGGCAGCGTGGCGGCTGCGCTGGGCGGCTTCGCCATTTTCGTGCTGGCGTGGTTCCTGGCGTTGCCGCTGTACCTGTTCCCGCCGGCCGCGCTGGTGGTGCAAGTGCTGCTGTGGGGCTGGCTGACGCAGCGCGTGATGACCTACGACGCGCTGGCCGACTACGCCAGCGAGGAAGAGCGCGCCGAGCTGCGGCGCGCGCACCGCTGGCAGCTGATGGCGATCGGCGTGGTGTCCGGCGTGGCCGGCGCCATTCCCGGCGTGGTGTGGGTGGGCGGCGCCACCATCGCGGTGGTGTTCTTCCCCTTCCTTGCGGCCGCGTCGATCTGGCTGTACGTGCTGATATTTATCTTCACCGGTTTGTGGTTTGAGTATTATTGTCTGGAGGCGCTGCAGCAGCTGCGGCGGCGGCATGAACACAGCACGCAGCGTGCGGTGGAATCCCAATCTGAATAGGGCAGGACTATGGCTATTGGACTGATCATCATCGGCGACGAAATCCTGTCGGGCAAACGCGTCGACCAGCATTTCCCCAAAGTGGTGCAGCTGCTGAGCGCGCGCGGCCTGCAGCTGGGCTGGGCCGAATACCTGGGCGACGACCCGGCCCGCATCACCGCCGCGCTCCGGCGCAGCTTTGCCAGCGGCGACATCGTGTTTTCCTGCGGCGGCATCGGCGCCACGCCGGACGACCACACGCGCCAGGCGGCGGCCGACGCGCTGGGCCTGCCGCTGGTGCTGCACGAGCAGGGCAAGCAGAATATCCAGCAGCGCATCCTGCAAATGGGGCGCGAAGCGGGCCAGCAGGTCGACTTGAACTCGGCGGAAAACCTGCACCGCCTGAAGATGGCCGAATTCCCGGACGGCGCCGCGCTGGTGCCCAACCCCTACAACAACGTGGCCGGCTTCGCCATCGGCAACCACTACTTCGTGCCGGGTTTCCCGGTGATGGCCTGGCCGATGATCGAATGGGTGCTCGACACCCATTACGCCGACCTGTTCAACCGCGAGCCGCGCGCCGAGCACGGCACCCTGGTGTACGAGGCGGCCGAGTCGGCGCTGACGCCGCTGATGGTGGCGCTGGAGGCGCAGTACCCGCGCATCAAGGTGTTCAGCCTGCCCAGCGTGGGCGACGCCAACACCCGCCGCCACATCGAGCTGGGCGTGAAGGGCGAGCCGGGTCAGGCGGCCGAGGCGTACGCGCAAATGTGCGCGGAGCTCGATCGCCTGCAGGTGGAATACGTGCGCTTGTAAGACGTGGGATGACAGCTGTGTGACCGGCGCATTACAGCTCAGCCGTATACGTTGTTTTTTTGCGAAAATGCCCGGCCGCAGATCAAATAATCAGCGTACCGGCCTGTGCGTCCGTTGCCGATGTGGTGCAATGGATAGCAAGAGCAGGTACCACTGAATCACCACGGCAAAGCAATATTAAGCAAGATCATGGCAAGCAACCCAGGCAATCGTCGTTTCCGCAGGCCCCTCATTGTTGCGCGCGCAGTGCGCAAGTTGCGCGCAGGCGCAACCGTATTCGGATTGAGCCGCCGCAGCCGCCTGCGCGTGGTGCCGCCGCCGCAGACCGCCGTGCTGCTGCACGCGCAGGCCGCCGGCCCCGATCCGGCCGAACCGGCCAAGCCGAAGGGCAAGCGCACCCGCAACGCCCTGGTCCTGTTGCTGCTGGTGCTGCTGTCGCTGGCGGTGTGGTGGCTGCTGCAGGAAATGCGCACCTCGTCGATGCAGGCCCGGTTCTTCTCGGACCTGGCGGGCAAGGTCAACTACAAGGTCGAACCCGGCCCCAGCAAGGCGATCCGCTTCCCGCACGACAGCCCGTATGACGAGCGCCTCGGCTACGCCAACCTGCCGGACTACCTGGGCAAGCTGAAAACGCGCGACTACGAAGTGGCCGCGCAGGCGCGCTTCTCGCCCAAGATGATCGAGCTGTCCGACATGGGCATCTTCGCCACCTACCGCGAGAAAACCCGCACCGGCCTGAATATCGTCGACTGCCGCGCCGAACCCCTGTTTAGCGCCAGCTACCCGGAGCGCATCTATCCCGGCTTCAAGGAAACCCCCACCGCGCTGGTGCAAAGCCTGCTGTTCATCGAGAACCGCGAGCTGCTGGACAATACCTATCCGAAGCGCAACCCGGCCGTCGAGTGGGACCGCCTGAGCAAGGCGGTGCTGGAGAAATCCGTCAGCGCCGTGGCCGGCGGCCAGCGCGCCGCCGGCGGCAGCACGCTGGCCACCCAGATCGAGAAGTACCGCCACTCGCCGGAAGGGCGTACCGGCTCGATGAAGGACAAGCTGCAGCAGATGATCTCGGCCACCCTGCGCGCCTACCAGTACGGCCCGGACACCACCGAGGTGCGGCGCCAGATCGTGGTGGACTACCTGAACACGGTGCCGCTGTCGGCCAAGCCGGGCTACGGCGAAGTGAACGGCATCGGCGACGGCATGTGGGTCTGGTACGGCCGCGACTTCAACGAGATCAACCGCCTGTTGGGCGGCAAGATGGACCAGCCGGGCAGCGCGCTGGCCTTCAAGGAAGCGCTCAGCCTGCTGATCGCGCAGCGCCGCCCCAGCTACTACCTGGGCGCCGGCGACGCCGACCTGGAAACGCTGGCCAACAGCCATCTGCGGGTGCTGGCGCAGGCCGGCATCATCACCCCCGCGCTGCGCGACGCGGCGCTGAAAGTGCGCCTGCATCCGGCTGCCGGCAACGGCCTGGCCGACACGCCCGACATGTCCTTCGTCGAACGCAAGGCCTCGAACTCGGTGCGCAACCACCTGGCCAACTTGCTGGGCGATAACCGCATGTACAACCTGGACCGGCTGGACCTGAACGTGGTCAGCACGCTGGACGCGCGCGCCCAGCGCGCCGTCACGCAAGTGCTGCGCGACCTGCGCGACCCCGAGATGGCCAAGGCCGCCGGCCTGACCGGCAAGGGCATGCTGGGCAACGGCGATCCGGCCAATGTGGTGTACAGCTTCACCCTGCTGGAAAAAGGCGAGGGCACCAACTACCTGCGCCTGCAGACCGACAATTTCGACCAGCCGCTGGACATCAACGAAGGCGCCAAGCTGGACCTGGGCTCGACCGCCAAGCTGCGCACCCTGGTGACCTACCTGGACATCATCGACCAGCTGCACAAGCGCTACAAGGACATGAGCCCCGAGCAGCTGGGCAAGCAGGTGCTGGCGCCGCAGGACCGCCTGAGCCAGTGGGCGGTAGCCTATTTCCAGGAGCACCCGTCCGACAAGCGCGGCCTGTCCGACATGCTGGCCGAAGCCATGGAACGCAAATACTCGGGCAACCCCGGCGAAGGCTTCTTCACCGGCGGCGGCGTGCACACCTTCGGCAACTTCTCGAAAGAGGACGACAGCCGCATCCTGACCGTGCGCGAAGCGCTGCGCCGCTCCACCAACCTGGTGTTCGTGCGCCTGATGCGCGACGTGGTGAAGTACTACATGTTCCAGGCGCCCGGCTCCTCGGCCTCGCTGCTGGCCGACGCCGACGATCCGCGCCGCGCCGAATACCTGGCGCGCTTCGCCGACAAGGAAGGCAAGGAATTCCTGTACCGCTTCTATTCCAAGTACCGCGGCAAGCCGAAGGCGGAACTGGACAAGATCCTGGTGGCCAGCATCCGACCGACCCCGGTGCGGCTGGCCAATATCCACCGCACCCTGTTCCCCAACGCCACGGTGGAGGAATTTGCCGCCTACCTGAACGCCAACCTGCCGTCGCAGAACGAAATCCAGGACGACCGTGCGGCCAAGATGTACGAGCAGTACGCGATGGACAAGTGGTCGCTGGCCGACCGCGGCTACCTGGCCAATGTGCACCCGCTGGAGCTGTGGCTGGTGGCCTACCTGCGCAACAACGACGGCGCCACCATGGCGCAGGCGGTGGCGGCCAGCGAGAAGGAACGCCAGGAGGTGTACCAGTGGCTGTTCAAGACCCACCGCAAGCACGCCCAGGACAAGCGCATCGCCGGCCTGGTGGAGATGGAGAGCTTCATGGCCATCCACCGCCAGTGGAAGAAAATGGGCTACCCCTTCGAATCGCTGGTGCCGTCCTACGCCACCACGCTGGGCGCCTCGGCCGACCGGCCGTCTTCGCTGGCCGAGATGATGGGCATTATCATCAACGGCGGCGTGCGCCAGAGCAGCCAGCGCATCACCTCGCTGCACTTCGCCTCCGGCACGCCGTATGAAACCCTGGTCAAGCGCGGCAAGCCGACCAGCAACGAGCAAGTGCTGTCGCCCGAAGTGGCGCGCGCGGCTGCGGACGCGATCCGCGAAGTGGTGTCGGACGGCACCGCCAAGCGCGTCAAGGCCGCCTTCGTCGGCGCCGACGGCGCCATCATTCCCGTCGGCGGCAAGACCGGCACCGGCGACCAGCGTTTCGAAGTGTATGGCGGCGGCGGGCGGCTGATCGAATCGCGCTTCGTGAACCGCTCGGCCACCTTCGTGTTCAACATCGGCGAGCGCTTCTTCGGCAGCATGACCGCTTATGTGCACGGGCCCGAATCGAAGAACTACGACTTCACCAGCGCGCTGCCGGTGCAGCTGCTGGTGGTGCTGGCGCCCAGCCTGATGCCGCTGATCGAACCGAACGCCGCGCCGAAAGCCGGCGTGGTGGCGGCGGTGCACAATCCGGCGGCGGCCGGCGGCGCCAAGCCCGTGCTGGCGCCTGCGGCGGGCGGCGCCACGCCGCCGCTGCGCGCCTGCGGCGGCTGATGCCCGTCCGGCGGGTTGCGGTGCTGCGCACCTGACCCGCCGCCGCCAAACCGCGCAGCGCTTGCATGTTCGGCCATTTGTTGGCATGGTGTCATCCCATGAAACCCATGCGCCACCACATGACCAAAGTGACCAAGATCCTCAAGTTCTCGCGCTTTTCCGTGCGCGACCTGATCGTCACCGCCGCCCCCACCATCCTCATCATTGCCGCCGCCTGCGCGCTGGCCTATGTGCTGGTCGATCCCGCGCCGCCGCGCGTGGTCACCCTGTCCACCGGCCAGGAGAACGGCGCCTACGAAGCCTTCGGCAAAAAGTACGCCGACCTGCTCGGCAAGCACGGCATCAAGGTGGTGCTGAAGCCGTCCATGGGCTCCTACGAAAACCTGCAGCGCCTGGGCGCCGGCGAAGCCGACATCGCCTTCCTGCAAAGCGGCACCACCAGCCAGGACGAGGCGGAGCGGCGCGGCCTGGTCTCGCTGGGCAGCCTGTTTACCGAACCGCTCTGGCTGTTCCTGCGCGAAGACGTCAAGATCAAGGACCTGACGCAGCTGAAAGGCCTGCGCATCAACCTGGGGCCGGAAGGCAGCGGCGCGCCGCGCCTGTTCAAGCAGGTGCTGGAGGCGAACGGCCTGGAGCCGTCCGAGCTCAAGGTGAGCTCGCTGGCCAACACCCCCGCCACCGTGGAGCTGCTGGAAAAGCGCATCGACGGCCTGGTGTTCAGTTCCGCGCCGGACGCGCCGCTGATCCAGATGCTGCTCATCACGCCCGGCATCAAGCTGTTCGACTTCACGCAAGCCGAAGCCTACACGCGCCGCCTGCCGTTCCTGACCCACGTGGTGCTCCCGCGCGGCATCGTCGACCTGGGGCGCGACCTGCCGTCCAAGGATTACCACCTGATCGCCCCCACCGCCACGCTGGTGGCGCGCGAGGACCTGCACCCGGCGCTGGTGGACCTGCTGGTGCAGGCGGCCAGCACCATCCACGGCGGCGCCGGCTGGTTCCAGCAGCAGGGCCAGTTCCCGTCGCCGAAATACAGCGAGATCCCGGTGGCGGAGGAAGCGGCCAAGTTCTACAAGGATGGCCCGCCCTTCCTGCAGCGCTACATGAGCTTCTGGCTGGCCACCTTCTTCGACCGCATGTGGGTGGTGGTGGTGGCGCTGGGCGCGCTGATCCTGCCGCTGTCGAAGGTGGTGCCGCCGCTGTATGTGTGGCGCATCCGCTCGCGCGTGTTCCGCTGGTACGGACAGCTGCGCACGGTGGAGCAGGCGCTGGCCGCCGCGCCGGAAGGCCGGCGCACCCAGGTCTACGCCGAGCAGCTCGAGCACCTGAACGACATCGAGGAAAAGGTCAACCAGATCTCGATCCCGCTGTCCTTCGCGGACGACCTGTACGGCCTGCGCAGCCACATCAACCTGGTGCGGCAGCGGATACTGGGCGCGCATGCGGAGTAGGGGCATGTATCTGATGCTCGCTAAGTAATATTACTTAATTGTTACAGCCGCGCGACACCCGGCTTGCAATTGCTTTGACTTTCCAATTTTGACGCGGTGATACTAAGGAGGCATAAGAAAAATTCAACCACACCAGGAGTAGCAATGCAGAGAAATCACGTCCTTGCTGTAGCCATCGCCTCGCTGTTCGCCTCCGGCCACGCCGCCGCGCAATCCACCCCAGCTCCTTCCGATAACGCCGCCACCGTGGTCGTCACCGGCACCCGCGTCGCCAACCGCACCGCGCTCGACACCGCCTCGCCGGTCGACATTATCGGCGCCGACGCCATCAAGAACACCGGCGTGCCCGAGATCGCGCAAGCGCTGTCGGTGGCGCTGCCGTCGCTGAACTTCCCGCGTCCCGGCCTGGCCGACGGCACCGACACCGTGCGCCCTGCCACGCTGCGCGGCCTGGCGCCGGACCAGACCCTGGTGCTGGTGAATTCCAAGCGCCGCCACACCTCCTCGCTGGTGAACCTGAACGGCACCATCGGCCGCGGCTCGTCCTCGGTGGACATGAACACCATCCCGGTGGCGATGCTGAAAAATATCGAAGTGCTGCGCGACGGCGCCTCGGCCCAATACGGCTCGGACGCCATCGCCGGCGTGGTCAACCTGCGCCTGCGCACCGACAAGACCGGCGGCGAATTTACTGCCACCTACGGCCAGCGCCGCACCGAATACGATTTCATCGCCGGCGCGCCGCCGGCCGGCGCCACCTGGGGCACCGAGACCTCGCGCAAGCGCAACGACGGCGGCACGGCCACCGTCAGCGGCTGGAAAGGCCTGACGCTGGGCGAGAGCGGCTACCTGACCATCGCCGCAGAATACAAGGACCAGGAGCACACCGAGCGCAGCGGCTACGACGTGCGCCAGCAGTACCCGCTGGTAAACGGCGCCTTCGACCCGCGCGAGAAGACCATCAACCGCTACAACGCCTGGTACGGCGAGCCGGAGCTGAAGCAGGCCACCCTCTTCGCCAACGCCGGCTACGCGCTGGAAGGCGGCGCCAAGCTGTATGGCTGGACCAGCTACCAGAAACGCGAAGCGCGTTCGGCCGGCTTCTTCCGCCGCGCGCTGCAGGACCAGAACATCATCGCGGTCTACCCGGACGGCTTCCTGCCCATCATCGCGCCGGACGTGGACGACTACAGCGCCACCGGCGGCGTGACCTGGCAAGCCGGCGCCTGGGACATGGACGCCTCCATCGGCTACGGCAAGAACAAGATGCAGTACACCATCGAGAACACGCTGAACCGCTCCATCGGCGCGTCCAGCAAGACCCAGTTCGACGCGGGCGGCTTCTGGTACGACCAGCTGACCCTGAACCTGTCGGGCGTGCGCCAGATCGAAGTCGGCCTGGCCTCGCCGCTGAACGTGGCGGTGGGCGCCGAAGCGCGCCGCGAAGGCTACAAGCTGTTTGCCGGCGAAGCCGATTCCTGGCGCTACGGCGGCCAGGTGCTGGCCAACGGCACCCCGGCCGCGCCCGGCGCGCAAGTGTTCCCCGGTTTCCGTCCCGCCGACGAATCGGACAACTCGCGCAAGGCCTACAGCGCCTACGTCGACCTGGAAGCCAATTTGACCAAGCAGTTCCTCGGTTCGGTGGCCATCCGCGGCGAGCACTTCTCCGACTTCGGCAACAGCGTGTCGGGCAAGCTGGCCGGCCGCTACGACTTCGTGCCCGAGTTCGCGCTGCGCGGCTCGGTGCAGAACGGCTTCCGCGCGCCGTCGCCGCAGCAGCAGTTCTTCACGTCGACCTCCACCAACTTCATCAACGGCGTGCCGTTCGAGATCACCACCTTCAAGCCCAGCCACCCGGCCGCCATCGCGCTGGGCGCCAAGCCGCTGGATGCCGAGAAATCGGTCAACTTCTCGCTCGGTTCGGTGATGCGCTTCGGCGCGGTGAGCGTGACGGCGGACGCCTTCCACATCAAGATCAAAGACCGCATCGTGCTGTCCGAGAACCTGACGGCGGCCAACGTGCGCGACTTCCTGACCAAGCAAGGCTTCATCGGCGTGGGCGGCGGGCGCTTCTTCATCAACGGCGTGGACACCACCACCAAGGGCATCGACATCGTCACCAGCTGGCCGGTGCAGACCAACGGCTACGGCAAGCTCGACTTCACGGTGGCCGGCAACTACACCAAGACCGACGTGACCAAGGTGCCGGTGACGGCGCAGCT
>NZ_BAAKJE010000020.1:0-2470 GCF_059704565.1 Massilia sp. NBRC 108631 | reverse complement strand
TAGCTGCCGCGCTGGGCGGAGCCGGGCGCCTGCTGGATCAGGTAGCCGAGGTTGAGCTGGGTGGCGGCGCTGCTGCTGGCCAGGCGCGTGCGCACCTGGCCGGGGGTGTCGTCGAGCTGCCATTGGCCGTAGCCGCTGCGGTCGAAGTTCTGGCTGTGGATGCCGGAGATGGTGCCGGCATGGTTCACGCCCGCGTCCACGCCCGCCGCGAAGGGCGGGGCGTCGCTGCCGGTGTAGAGCTGGGCCACCACCACCGGGCGGTCCATGTCGCCTTCGATGAAGTCGACCAGCACTTCGGTGCCGATGCGCGGCGTGAACTGGGTGCCCCAGTTGGGGCCGGCCAGCGCTTCGGCCACGCGCACCCAGGTGCCGGTGCGCTCGTCGCCGGGGGCGCTGCCCTTGGCGTCGGTGTTGTGGGCCATGCCGCCGGCGTTGGCGCCTTCGCCGCGCTGCCAGGCGAATTGCACGCGCACCTGGCGGTCGCGCGTGGTGGTGGAGACGGCGTCGGTCAGGCCGACCGCGGTGGCCGTTGAGTTCCGGCGTGCTGTACGCGTTGCGGTATGCCTACGCTGAGCCTTGGCCCCTATTAAAACGACGATTAACTATTCAAAAACGGCGAATAATGGCTCTCTGAATCGTGAACTGGGCGATTTCGATGGCTGCTATTTAATTGTCATCATCTAGCTCGGGATCCGAGTAATCTATGCGCGACGACGGGAAATGGCTCTTGAATATTCTAGTACGCCGATCTGTCGCAGTTTCATTTGGGTCGATCTGATCGGGATAAATTAAATCTATCGAAAAATCGTCAGAGTTAATCAAATAGATTAACACTTTCCACGTCTTGTTCCCTGCTGTTTTATTCCAGTTTTCCCAGAAGGAGGTTATGACATCCTGCAGCTCTGATGGACAGAACTTGAACGTCGCCTCTCCAGGCGTTTTGCTTTCATAGACCATTGATGCCGCAATGAATCCATCGTCCAGCTCAGCGTATACCAACATTTTTCCGCCATAGTCTTCAACCCAGCTCAGGGCTTCGGACCCTATTTTTTGATAAAATTCTTCTGACATTGTCTGATTCATTTTCAATCTTTCTATTTTCCACCGCGTACGTTCCTGAAGTTGGCTTGACTGGGAACGCCATCGATTGAGTAGTTAATTCTAAGTGTCGAGGGTCTGAGCGAGTCGCCGACATACTCTGGTTTTATATCTACAATTACTTCTTTTCCAGCTTTTAAAGCTCGGTCCCATTCGTTTTCCATGACCTTGTAAGCACTCCGATTCAAGTTCATGTCCTGAGCGAAGTGATTTAGTTCATCCGTCGGGCCATCGAAGCGTCTTCCGATAAAGTGGCCGCCCTCATCGGTTTTGAGCCTATCAGTTCCCCCCGCTTTTAATTGCGCTTGGGTATTACGAGATTGCGCCGGGTTACTCTTCAGCTTACCCTTTATTCTACCAACGCGTCCTGCCTCATCCAGCGTATACTCGTAACCGTTTCTTATCTCAACCTTAGTTGCTGGCTTGCTTGATGATGGCTCTTTGCAATTTTCACAGTCTGGATCTTTCTTTGCTGCCGACTTTTCTTGCTTTGCGGCGGCATCCTTCGCCGCCTCAGCCTCTTTCGCAATTTTAGCTTCCTTGGCGGCCACTTCGGCCGCTTCGGCTTGTTTTTTTGCTTTCGTCAGGTCCGCGACGGTTTGCGTCAGTGCGGCGACTTTCTTCTCCAGGCCCATGATGGCCTTGGTAGCGCGTACGGCTTTGGCGGGTTTGGCCAGCGCGTCGCCCAAATAGGGCACCATGCTGACGGTGCTGAGCGCTGCGCCCCAGTAGTCGCCGCGCGCGATCGAGATGCCGGCGCCGACGATGTCGGAAGCCGGCGTGGGATCGACCAGCCCCGCCGCATCGGCAGCGGCGCCGGCGATTTCCAGCTTCAGGTCGTTGTCGGCCTTGGCCAGTGCCGTTGTCGCGTCCGAGAGTTTTTTGGTGATGTCTTGCAGGTTCATCATGGCTGCGCACCCGTTTGGCCAGGCGCCAGTTCAAACAGGGCGTCGTAGCGCTTGGCCTTGACGATTTGCTCCCAGGCCTGTTCCGGCAGTTGCGCAATCATCCGGCTCAGGCGGTCGGCCTGCGGCACATCGGGGTTGCTCAGATGGGACTTGACCATGGCGTTGTCGTCGAACGAGGGCGACACGGTCATCATCAGGCCGGCGAACAAGTGCTGCGCGCTGGGATCGGTGATGCCGTAGCCGTTGGCGCGGCTGACCGCAGCGATGGCCGCCTCCCGCAGCATGCCGCGCTTGATGCCGGCAATGTCTTCCGGGCAGGTGTCTTCCCAGTGCCGGATGATGCTGTCATACAGGTTCTCCTTGTCGAAGTACATCAGCTGGTCGCGCTGGGCCAGCGTAAGGCTGATGGGGGCGAAGGCGTAGCGGGCGATGTCGGCCGGCGTGGCGGGCACGATGTCGATGCT
>NZ_BAAKJE010000019.1:0-79261 GCF_059704565.1 Massilia sp. NBRC 108631 | reverse complement strand
TCGACCGGCGAGACAATAATGCGGATGCCGCGCTTGTTGGCCTCCACTTCCACCATGCGGTAGGCTTCCTGCAACAGCTCGCCCAGTCCCACCGGCTCCATCGAGAAGGTGACCGTGCCCGATTCGATCTTGGCCAGGTCGAGGATTTCATTGATCAGCGTGAGCAGGTGCTCCCCGGCTTTCAGGATATGCCCCATAAAGGTCTTGCGCTGCTGCGCGGTGATGGGCAGCGAGTCGTTATTGAGCAGCTGGGTGAAGCCGAGGATGGCGTTGAGCGGTGTGCGCAGTTCGTGCGACATGCTGGCCAGGAACAGGTCCTTGGCCTTGCCGGCCCGCTCCAGTTCCAGCTTCTGTTCGTGCAGCGTACGCTCGATGCGTTTGCGCTCGCTGATGTCGCGGATGGCGCTCGACACCAGCACCTCGCCTTCCGTTTCCAGCGGGCTCAGGCTGATCTCGACGGGAAACTCGGTGCCGTCGCGGCGCAGCCCGTACAGTTCCAGCCCGGCGCCCATGGAACGTGGCCGCGGCGAGTCGAAAAAGCTGGTGCGCAAGTGCGGATGGCCGTTGGCGAAGCGCTGCGGAATCAGCACTTCCATGCGCTTGCCCAGCAGGTCGCGGCGGTCATAGCCGAACAGCTGCTCGGTTTGCGAATTAATCAGCACGATTTCGCCCTGCCGATTGACGATGACGATGGCGTCCGGCGCCGATTCCAGCAGGCCGCGGAACTTCTGCTCCGCCTTGCGCCGCTCGCTGATGTCGCGGATGGCGCTCATCACCAGCGTGCCTTCCTCGGTGCTGATGGGGCTCAGGCTGATCTCGACGGGAAATTCAACCTGGTCCTTGCGCAAGCCATACAGTTCCAGACCGGCGCCCATGGTGCGCGGGCGCGGCTGGAAAAAGTAATTGGAACGGTGCGCCACGTGGCCGCCCCGGTAGCGCGCGGGCAGCAGCACTTCCACCGGCAACCCGCGCAGCTCGCCGGACTGGTAGCCGAACAGGCGCTCGGCCTGGGAGTTGGCCAGCACGATCAGGCCGGTGGAGTTGGCCATGATGATGCCGTCCGGCGTCGATTCGAGCACATCGCGGAACTTCGCTTCCACGTGCTTGGCGTCGCGCAGCGCCTTCTGGCGCGTGATGTCTTTTTTGGTGCACAGGATGTACTCGGTGCGGTCGGTGTCGTCGAAAATGACCTTGCTGGCCACGTCAACGAACAGCGGCGAGCCATCCTTGCGCCGCCGCAGGCACTCGTAGTCGTACACGCCGCCGCTGCGCGCCAGCTCCTGCAGCAGGGTGCCCCACTCCTGGCCCGGCAAGCCGATCAGGTCGTGCAGCGGGCGGCCTACCGCTTCCGCCGCCGTATAGCCGAACAACTGCTCGGCGCCGGGCGTCCAGTGCACCACCTGGCCCTTGCGGTTGGCCACCACCACACCGCCTGGCGCCTGTTCCAGTACCAGCCGGTCGAAATCCGTCGTCATCCTGTCGCCTCGCGCAGCACGTGATGTGCTGTGCGAGTATAGAACCGGTCGCGGCGGTAGACAAGCGCTGCCGCGCGCCCCGCCATCATGCCGCTGCGCTTACGCCTCGCCGCCGAAGCTTCCGGCATGCAAGCCACCGCCGGAGGCTTGCAGCTCCGCCCCGGCCTGTTCGGCCGCCCGTTTGCCGGCCAGGAAGGCGTGGTCCGAATTGTAGTACTCCCACTCGCTGTAGCGCCCGGCCAGCAGGATGCCCTGCCCCTCCAGCCAGTCGCGCACGGTGGCCACGTTGGCTGCCCGGGCATGGTCGTACACCACGTAGGCGTAGGGCATGTCCACCAGGCTGGTCGTGAGCACCTCGTCGTCCGGCCGCATGAAGCCGACCTTGATACAGTCCTCGATGCAGCGCCTCACCAGCGCATCGCCCTCCACCGGCAGCGGCTTGGTGGGCGAGTACGAGATTTCACAAGTAAAGCCGAAACCGCCGGGCGCATTGCATTCGTGGCTGGCATTGCCTTGCACGAAAATGCGGTGGAAGATGCTGTCTTCCGGGTAGTAGATCCAGTGCTTGTCGGTGACGCCGGTGCGCGCGATGCCGATGTTGACACAGCGCACCGAGACGTGGAGCAGGCCGCGCGCCGCAGCGCGCACCGCTTCGGGCGCCTCGCTCCCTATCAGGCGCACCAGTTCCGGCAGCGGCATGGTGCTGATCAGGCGCTGGTACTGGTAGCGGCGGCCATCGGCCAGCGCCACGGTGCGCTCGCCGGGCAGCAGTTGCACCACGTCCGCGTTCAGTTCCAGCTTGCCCCGGATATGGGGCAGGAAGCCGTCCATCAGCGCCTGGAAGCCGCCCCGGCGCGGATAGCCGAAGCGCGCGTTCGGGCCCATCGGACGCGCCATCGGCTTCAGCGCGCCGTCGATGATCTCGCCCAAGTCCGGCAGCGGCACCCGCCCGCCCAGCCAGGAGGTTTCCATGTCACTGAGCGGCACGGTCCAGAGCTTGCGGTTGTAGGGAATGGCGAAGTGGCGCGCGATGCCGGCGCCCCACACCTGGTGGATGAATTCCTCGAAGCTGCGCGTGCGCTGTTCGCGCGCCGGGTTGTCCGGCAGGTTGCCGTTCAGGGCATCGGCAGTGCCGTCCGCGCAACAGTCTTCCACCCCGGCTGCCTGGCAGGCGGCCTCGTTGGCGGCTTTGCCGTAGCGCGCCTCGATGGCGCCGACGATACATTCCTTGATCACCTCCGACGGCAGGCCGTACAGCGCACCCTGGAACGGGTAGCGCGTGTACACCTGCTTGCTGTAGATCCATGCTTCGCGCATTTGCCAATGCTGGTTGTCTCCCAGCAGGGTGTCGTACAGCCTGAGCACGTAGGGATCGTTGGAAAACATGATGTGGCCGGCGTGGTCGAATGTGAAACCGTTCTGGCGAATCGAACGGCACCAGCCGCCCACCGTAGCGTTACGCTCCAGCAGCAAGGTGTCCGTTCCCAGATGATAGGCGGCCGACAGCCCGGTCGGACCGGCGCCGATGATGACGGCGCCAAAGCGCTGCGCCGGCTTCGGCGCGCGCAGCGGGTTGACCTTGGCCGGTTCGCCCTGGCCGGCAGCCGGCGCCGCGCCCGCCCCGGATCCTGTTCCCGCGCCAGCCGCAAGGCCTGGTGCGGCAGCGCCGGCCTGCCCTGGGCGCGCACCCTGGCCGCCCGGCGGCGCTGCACCCAGCAGCGCGCGCATGGCGTCGGCGGTGGCGTCCCAGGAAGTCCGCGCCACGATGGCGCGCATACCTGCCGCCATGGCGGCGCGCTGCGGCCGTGTTTGCGCCAGCGCCGCCTCGCAGTGCGCAATAAACTCGGCGTGGCTGCGGCCGATGGCCACCGTACCGCCGTATGGCTGCGCCACGTCGGCGATGGCGGTGCTGACGATGGGCAGTTCGGCCGCCATGTATTCCAGCACCTTGGTAGGGCTGATGTAGCGCGTGGCCTCGTTCAGCGCGAACGGCAGCAGGCAAACGTCCCATCCGGCCAGGAAGTGCGGCAGCGCCGCGTAGGGCTGCTGCCCCAGGTAGTGCACGTTCTGCCGCTGCGGCAGCGTTTCCGGCGCGATCTTGACGATGGGGCCGACCAGCACGATCTGCCATTCGGGGTGGGCGTCGGCCAGCGCGGCGATCAGTTCGGTATCGAGCCGCTCGTCCAGCACGCCATAGAAGCCGAGCCGCGGCCGCCCGATGTCCTGGTGCAGCGGGTGGCCGTTGCTGCGGTCCAGCGCCTGCTCGAAGTGCACCACGTCCACGCTGCTGGGGAAGCAGTGCACGTGCGGGTGCCGGTGGCGCTTGGCTTCATAGAGGCTGGGACCGCCGGTAAACACCACGCCGGCCAGGTTCAGCAGCGCCGTCTCGCGCTGCAGCAGCTGGCGCGGCGGGTTCTTGAACGCGGACAGTTCGTCCATGCAGTCGTACACCACGCGCGCCGGATGCAGCTTGGCCAGCAGCGGCAACGCCATCGGTGTGTAGAACCAGACGATGGGCTGCTCGCCATCGGGCACCAGCTTGTCCAGCAGCGGCTGCAGCAGCGGAATCTGGTCGTCGTGGAAGCCGGCCGCCAGCGACGGCGTGCGCGGCTGGTACACGGTGATGTTGGGCGCGGGTTGATAGCTGGTCAGCCTGGCGGGACCGGCATCGTGCAACGGCTCCTCGACAAACAGCACCTTGTAGTGCTGCGCGAGCCGCGTCAGCAGTTGCTGGGGCCGTTGGTAGACGAAGTCCCAGCGCAAGTGACTAAAGACGATGATGGTTTCCATGCTGTTCTCCTTGGTTGGTGTTGTACAGAGCGCGCCGGTCACGCGCATGGCCTGCCGCAGCGCAGTCGCATAGCCGGGCACCAGCACGCGCGCCAGCGGGTCGGCGCCGTCCCGGTCCAGGTCCCACAGTCCGCTGTGGTGCCAGTGGTTCTCGTCCTCCCAGTCCGGGCGGTCGATGGCCGGATACAGGCAGATGCCGTGGAAGTCGACGCCGTGCTGCATGGCCAGCGCCGCCTCGCTGGCCATTTCGCGCGCCCAGGCGCCCCGTCCGCTGCCCACGTGGCTGGTTTCCGCCAGCAGCAGCGGGCGCCCGTAGCGCTGCTGGTACTCCATCAGGATGCAGTGCAGCGGCAGCCGGCGCGGCTCGCCCAGGTGCCACCACAGCCGCAGGTTGGTCCCGCTTTCCCACTGGTTGCTGTGGTAGTAGTTGCCGCCGATGAGGTCGACATAGCGCGGCGCGCCGCCCAGTTCCGGCTGCACGCGGCCGCACAGCATGTCCAGCGCTTCGAACTGCGAGGCGCGCCAGCCGGCCGCCTGCACCGCCCAGTCGGGCCGGTTGGCCGGGGCGATCACGTGGATCATGGGGTCGCACTGCAAGATGCGGGCGCCGGGCGTGACGTCCCAGATGGCGTCGCAGCCGGCGATGCTGGCGCGCACCAGTTGCCGCTTGCCCTCCCCGCCCGCGTCCGGATGGTGCATGTTCTTGATGCGGAACATGTGGATCGACAGGCCCCAGCTGGTAAACGAGATTTCATTGATGGGCGAATACACCGGCTGCGGCCCGCCGTACGGGGCGAGGAACTCGGCGGCGGCGCGGCAGAAGCGGGCAAAGCGCGGCACGAAGTCCGGACCGAACAGATCCAGGTCGTCCGGAATGCCGTAGTGGCAGAAAGTCCAGCTGACCTGCAGGCCCAGTTCCTGCGCGGCGCGGCAGCGGCCTTCCAGCACCGAGAAATCATGGCGCCCGTCGCGTTCGCACAGCCGCCAGCCGATCGATTCGCGCACGGTGCGGAATCCCAGGCGCTGGGCTTGCTCGTAGTCGCTGCGGGCCCGCTCCAGGTGGCCGGTGACGGCGTTCATGTCCAGCGCGCGGCCGGCGTGGTTGATATGGTCGGCGCCTTCGTAGCCGGCCTGCCAGAAACCGGCGAATGGGGAACTGCTGATCGTCATCGCGGCCTCATCGGTCTACGTTGCGGGTGGCCGCGTTGATGCGTTCAATGGCAATCTTGGGACTGCGGTCGGCGTTCAGCAGGCCGTTGGCTTCCTGGAAGGTGTCGGCAAACTGGGTGTAGCAAAAACCGCTGAACATGGGCAGCTCGTTGACCACCGCCAGCAGCGCGCGGTAAGCCGCCTCATACGCGTCGGCGCTGTTGGCGCGCGAGTAGCCCCAGGTATGGTGGGCCGGCGCCCTGGGGTCGAAAGCGATGCCGCCGAACTCGGTGAGGATGATGGGCTGGCCGCGGTGCGGGAAGCCGTCCAGCGTCAGGATGCGGCCGCCGGGACGGCGCCGGTCGAACAAGGTGGCGACCGGGTCGGTCAGCTCGTAGCGGGCGGCGATGCGCTGCGGATCGGCGTCGTAGTCGTGGATGCCGAGCAGGTCGGTGGCCGAGGCTTCCCAGCCGTCGTTGCCGATCACCGGGCGGGTGGCGTCGAGCACGCGCGTCATGTGGTACAGCGCCTCCACGGCGTTGCGGTGCGCCTGCATCGCCGTCAGGTTGGGCACGCCCCACGATTCGTTGAACGCCACCCAGACGATGATGCAGGGATGGCTGTAGTCGCGCTCGATGGCCTCGGTCCACTCGCGCACCATGCGCGTCACGGCCAGCGGGCTGAAGGCGTAGCAGGACGGCATTTCTTCCCACACCAGCAAGCCCAGCTTGTCGGCCCAGTACAGGTAGCGCGGGTCTTCGATTTTCTGGTGCTTGCGCACGCCGTTGAAGCCCATGGCCTTGGCCAGCTCCACGTCGCGCCGCAGCGCATCGTCGCTCGGGGCGGTCATGATGGTGTCCGGCCAGTAGCCCTGGTCCAGCACCAGCCGCAGATGATAAGGCCGGCCGTTCAGCATGAAGCGGTCGCGGTTCACCGAGACCGAGCGCAGCGCGGTATAGGAGCGCACCCGGTCCAGCTCCGCGTCGCCGCAGCGCAAGGTCAGCTCGGCGTCCAGCAGGATGGGGTTTTCGGGGCTCCACAGCAGCTCGTTGCGCGAGTCGTCGATGCCGGGATCGGACAGCGCGATCTTGCGGTTGGCCTCCTGGCCGACCAGCATGTAGACGTCGTCGGCCAGCAGCTTGCCGCCGTGCGACAGCTTTACTTCCACCGTCAGGCCCGAGGTGAGGTCGCCGGCCGCCAGGATCTGGCAGCCGATCTCGAAGCCCTCGAAGATCGGCGTCCAGCGCAGCGACTTGATGTAGGTGGCGCCGACCGGCTCCAGCCAGACGGTCTGCCAGATGCCGGTGGTGCGCGGATACCAGATCGAATGCGGGTCCAGCTGCCAGTCCTGCTTGCCGCGCGGCTTGGCCAGATCGGCCGGGTCGTCCTCGGCGCGCACCATCACCACCTGCTCCGCGCCGTCCAGCAGCGCGGCGGTGATGTCGGCGTAGAACGGCGTGTGCCCGCCCTCGTGGCAGGCCACCAGTTCGCCGTTGACCCAGACCTTGGCCGCGTAGTCGACCGCGCCGAAGTGCAGCAGCGTGCGCGGTCCGCGCGTGGCCAGATCGAGCCTCAACCGGTACCAGCAGACGCTGTGAAAGCCGGTGTCGCCAATGCCGCTGGCGTCCGATTCGGGCGGGAACGGCACGTTGATGCTGCGCTCCCATTCGATCTCGTCCTGCGGCCCGCGATAGCGCCGCTGGTCATCGTAGGAAAAATCCCAGGGGCCATTCAGACAAGTCCATTCGGCGCGCACGAGCTGCGGCCTCGGGTAGCAAAAGTCTGCCATGTCGTCTCCACCGTTTTGGTTCAATCCGGTGAAAATCTTAACAACCTTCGCGCCCCGGCGTTGCCCCAATTCCGCTCCGAAATGTTCGCGTCGAAACCGCAGAGCGCCTTTAGGTAAGCGGCCTCTTCGGTTCACCAGATGTCGTTCGAGACGGTGATTGCCTATCCGGCTGCGCCCCTGCCCTGAGGCCTGGCTGCGGCGGGGGGCCGATGCTGTTCGTCTTTTGCCACGAGGTGGTAACGGCCGCGCATCGCCATGGGCAGCGCACCGGCGCCTCGTGCGCGCCGGCCGCCGGCTTCGTCGCGATGATGGAGCTCGATCCCGCGCTCGCCAAGCGCTGGCCGGCCTGGCGCACGGACGGCGCCGGAAGCAAACCTTGACATTCGGCGGCGCAATTGCTCCAATGCCAAGATGTTTGCCTCCGCCCTCTCCCAACTGGCCCACGTGGTCCTGCTGCCGCCGATGTGCCTGTTCCTTGCGATGCTGGCCGGGTGGCTGCTGCGGCACCGTTGGCCGCGCTTCGGCACGGCGCTGGCAGGCGGCGGCCTGGCCGCGCTGGTAGTCCTGAGCACCGACGCCGGCGCCCGCCTGCTGGTGCGTCCGCTGGAGACCATGAGCGCGCCGCTGGCGCCCGGCCAACCGCTGGCGCAAGCCATCGTCGTGCTAGCGGCGGGAAATATGGAGCACGCGCCGGAATACGGCGGCAACAGTCCGGACAGCATCGCACTGGCACGCCTGCGCTACGGTGCGCGCCTGCAGCACCAGACCGGGCTGCCGCTGCTGGTCAGCGGGGGCAATGCCGACCCCGCGCGCGGCATTCCGCCCAAGGCCGAGTCCATGGCGCGCGCGCTGCGCGAAGACTTCCGCACCGAGGTGCGCTGGGTGGAGGCCGCCTCCGCTACCACCGCGGAGAACGCCGCATTCTCCGCCCGCCTGCTCAAACCGGCCGGCGTGCGGACCGTGCTGCTGGTGACCGACGCCATGCACATGCCCCGTGCACGCCGAACGTTCGAGCGCGCCGGCCTGCAGGTGGTGGCCGCTCCCACCATGTTCCGCGCATGGGGGCCGGTGTCGGCCTCCTCCTTCCTGCCACGCGCGGACGCGCTGGCCTCTTCCTACTACGCCGCCTATGAGTGGATAGGCCTGGCCTGGTACCGGCTCATGGAATAGGCTGCGCGCAATCCAGGCCGGCGCAAACGCATCCGCACCGTTCCCCACCACCGCCTCTCTCAACGGAATCCCATGTCCCGCACCAAGACCGCACTGCCCCGCACAGCTTCACGCAAGCTTCTCCCGCTGGCCATCATCGGCCTGATCTGCCTTGGCGGCGGAGCCGCTGCCGCCTTGTACGTTGTCAACCAGGTCGGCATGGCGCCGCGCCAGGTTGCGCCCTACCTGGAGCACCGCACCGCCGGACACAACAGCATCATCGAGGGCGCCGGCCGCAAACTGTCCGCCACGCTGGCCGCGCTGGATGGCGGCGCCGCCGGGGCGCCCGCCCTGCCCGCCTGGAACGTCGGCGCCCAGCCTGGCCTGCGCGCGGGCCAGGCCGCGGACGCGGCGCCAGGCAAGCGCGTACCGGTCGCCACCCCGGCGGCGCTGCTGCAGGCCCTGGCGGGCGCGCGGGCCGGCGACGTGATCACGCTGCAGCCCGGCGCGTACAGCTTGGGCAGCGGGCCCTTTGTCGCCGCCAGCGCCGCCGGCAGCAAAGAACGGCCCATCACCGTGCGCGCCGAGCGGCCCGGCACCGTCACCATCGAATTCAAGCTGACCGAAGGCTTCCTTGTCACGGGGCCGCACTGGACTTTCGAGAACCTGTCCATACGCGGCGCCTGCGCCGAAGCCGCCGCGTGCGAACACGCCTTCCACGTAGCGGGCCGCGCCAGCGGCTTCGTGGCGCGCAACAACACCATCAGCGACTTCAACTCGCACTTCAAGATCAACGCGCAGGGCGGCAGCGCGCCGGACAACGGGCTTATCGAATTCAACACGCTCACCAACCGTGCGGTGCGCCAGACCGGCCAGCCGGTCACGCCGGTCGACCTGGTGGCGGCCAGCAACTGGATCATCCGTGGCAACCTGATTTCGGACTTCATCAAGGCCGGCGGCGACGGCGTCAGCTACGGCGCCTATGCCAAGGGCGCGGGCGCGGGCAACCTGTTCGAACGCAACGTGGTGCTGTGCGAGCACAAGCTGCGCGGCCACCCGGGCCAGCGGGTCGGCTTGTCCCTGGGCGGCGGCGGCACCGGTACGCCCTACTGCCGCGACCAGCGCTGCGTCACCGAGCAGGACGGCGGTGTCATCCAGTCCAACGTGGTTGCTGCATGTTCGGACGAAGGCATCTATCTGAACCGCGCCGCCACCAGCAAGGTGCTGCACAACACGCTGATCGACACGGCCGGCATCGTGGCGCGATTCCCGGAAAGCAGTGTGCAGGTGGAAGGCAATATCATCGACGGCCGACTGCGCGCGGACCGTGGCGGCATCCTGCACGCGGGCGACAACCTGGACACCAGCCTGAACCGGCTGTTTGTCGGTTCCCATCCGCAACGGGCGCTGTTCCGGGATGCGCTGGCGCTGGACCTGGGCTGGGCCGGCGACGTGCCGCGCCGCAGCGCTTCGGCGTCGGCGCAGGAGCCGGGCTCGGCGCTGCCGGCGACCGACCTATGCGGCGCCGCCCGGCCGGCGCAGCCCGCTTACGGTGCGGTGGAAGACTTTGCCGCCTGCCTGAAGCGGTAGGCACCACGAGCTACAAGCCGGCGCGCAGCCGGAACCGCACTAAACCGGTGCATCTGTTCGTTGCAATGCTGGCACGCTTCTTGATACTACAAGCGTATCGCAGCCACGGAACAAGCAGATGCCTACCTTCTTTAATGAAATGCATGCGGACGGCGGATCGGAAGTGCGGGAACATTACCGCGAATTCTGCCGCTGGCTGGCCCAACAAGCGCCTGAAACCATCGAGCGCAAGCGCGCCGAAGCGGACCTGATGTTCCGCCGCGTCGGCATCACCTTCGCCGTCTACGGCGACGACGCCGGCACCGAGCGGCTGATCCCCTTCGACATCGTGCCGCGCATCATCCCGGCCGGCGAATGGCGCCAGCTGCAAACCGGACTGGTACAGCGCGTCAAGGCGCTGAACATGTTCATCCACGACATCTACCACGGCCAGAACATCATCAAGGCCGGTATCATTCCCGCCGAGCAGATCTACCGCAACGCCCAGTACCGTCCGGAGATGCAAGGCATCGCGGTGGCCTCCGATATCTACGCCCACATCGCCGGGGTGGACATCGTGCGCGCCGGCCAGGGCGAATTCTACGTGCTGGAGGATAACCTGCGGGTCCCATCCGGCGTCTCCTACATGCTGGAAGACCGCAAGATGATGATGCGGCTGTTCCCGGAACTGTTTGCCCGCAACAAGATCGCGCCGGTGGACCATTATCCCGACCTGCTGCTGGACAACCTGCGCTCGGTGGCGCCCATGGGCGCGGACGACCCCACCATTGTTGTCATGACGCCCGGCATGTACAACTCGGCCTACTTCGAGCACGCTTTCCTGGCGCAGCAGATGGGCGTGGAACTGGTGGAGGGCAAGGACCTGTTTGTGGCCGACAATTCCGTCTACATGCGCACCACGCACGGTCCCAAGCGGGTGGACGTGATCTACCGGCGCCTGGACGACGACTTCCTCGATCCGCTGGCCTTCCGGCCCGATTCCTCGCTGGGCGTGCCCGGCCTGCTGTCGGTGTACCGCGCCGGGCGCGTCACGCTGGCCAACGCGATCGGCACCGGCGTGGCCGACGACAAATCGATCTATCCCTACGTGCCGGACATGATCCGCTTCTACCTGTCCGAAGAACCGGTGCTGAACAACGTACCGACCTACCAGTGCCGGAAGAAGGAGGACTTGCAGTACACGCTGGCCCACCTGCCCGACCTGGTGGTGAAGGAAGTGCACGGCGCGGGCGGCTACGGCATGCTGGTCGGCCCGGCCTCCACCCGCGAGCAGATCGCGGACTTCCGCCGGCGCCTGATTGCCAAGCCGGACGGCTATATCGCCCAACCGACGCTGGCCCTGTCCAACTGCCCCACCTTCGTGGAAAGCGGCGTGGCGCCGCGCCATATCGACTTGCGGCCCTTCGTGCTGTCCGGGAAAACCATCTCCATGGTGCCGGGCGGGCTGACGCGCGTGGCCCTGCAGGAAGGCTCGCTGGTGGTGAACTCCTCGCAGGGCGGCGGCACCAAAGACACCTGGATACTGGAAAAGGACCTCCCATGCTGAGCCGCACCGCCGACCACCTGTTCTGGATGGCGCGCTATACCGAGCGCGCCGAAAACACCGCCCGCATGCTGGACGTGAACGTGCAGACGTCCATGCTGCCGCAGTCCGAGCAGGACGCCGCCCGGGGCTGGCGCGCCATGCTGGGCATATCCGAGCTGCAGCAGGCCTACGACCGCAAGCACGACACGGTGGAAGGCCGCGCCGTGATCGATTTCATGGTGCGCGACCCGTCCAATCCATCATCCATCGCGGCTTGCCTGAAGGAAGCGCGCGAAAACGCCCGCGCCGTGCGCGGCACGCTGACCACCGAGGTGTGGGAGATCCAGAACCAGACCTGGCTGGACTTGCAGAAGCGCTTGAACAACGGCGTGCTGGAACACGATCCCAGCCAGTTCTTCGAGTGGGTGAAGTACCGCTCCCACCTGTCGCGCGGGGTGACGCTGGGCACCATGCTGCGCGACGACGCGGTGCACTTCATCCGGCTCGGCACCTTCCTGGAGCGGGCCGACAACACGGCACGCATCCTGGACGTGAAGTTCCACGGCGCGCGCGACGCCGAGGACGGCGACTTTTATTACTGGGCGGCGCTGCTGCGTTCCGTGTCCGGCTTCGAGATCTACCGCAAGGTGTACCGCGACATCATCACCCCGGCCCGGGTGGCCGAACTGCTGATGCTGCGCGCCGACATGCCGCGCTCGCTGCTGGCCTGCATGGACGAGGTGGTGCAGAACCTGCACCAGGTGCGCAACGACCTGTCGCGCGACACCGAGCGGCTGGCCGGCAAGCTCCACGCCGAGCTGCAGTTCGGCCGCATCGACGACATCCTGCAGGCCGGGCTGCACGACACGCTGACCGAGTTCCTGCAGCGCATATACGAACTGGGCAATCGCATCAGCCGCGATTTCCTGGTGCCGCTGGCGGCCTAGGAAGACTCAAGGAGATCCGAATGCAATTGTCCATACGCCACGAAACCAGCTACAGCTACACCGCGCCGCAGGCCTATTCGATCCAGCAGTTGCACCTGACGCCGCGCGCCGAGGCGCACCAGCACGTGCTGAACTGGCACCTGAACACGGTGGGCCAGATCCACGGCTACACGGATGCCTATGGCAACCTGTCCCATATGCTGACAATCAATTCGCAGCACATGGGCCTGGCCATCGTGGCGCACGGGCTGGTGGAGACCACCACGCCGGACGAGGGCCGCATCGCCAACGGCGACACGCTGTCGCCGCTGATCTACACGGTGCCGACCCGGCTGACGCAGGCCACACCCGGCATCCTGGAGCTGGCCGCCGCCTGCCTGCCGGACCGCACGGCGCAGACGCGGCATCTGATGCGGCTGGCGGAGCACATCTTTGGTGCGGTCAAGTATCAAAGCGGTGCGACCGAAGTGACCACCACCGCCAGCGCCGCGCTGCAGCTCGGCATCGGCGTGTGCCAGGACCACGCGCACATCTTCCTGGCCTGCTGCCACGCGCAAGGCATACCGGCGCGCTACGTGTCCGGCTACATCGACCCGGGCGGCACCAGCCACGCCGCCAGCCACGCCTGGGTGGATGCCTGGGCGGAAGACCGCGATTACAGCGGCTGGGTCAGCATCGACGTGACGCACGCGCGGCTGATGACGGATGCCTATTGCCGGCTGGCCATCGGGCGCGACTATGACGCGGCGGCCCCGGTACGCGGCGTGCGGCGCGGCGGCGGCGACGAAGCGATGTCGGTCAATGTGCTGATTGTGCCGCAGTAAGTGCCGCGGCAGGCGCGCCATCAGATGGCGCCGGGCCCACCCGTCCAAGTGATAGAATTAATTCCTTGAACCAATAAACTGTTATCAAATGACTTATTGTGTAGGAATGCGCCTGGACGCAGGCCTGGTTTTCTTGTCGGACTCGCGCACCAACGCCGGCGTGGACCAGGTGAGCACGGCGCGCAAGCTGAACGTCTTCGAAATCCCGGGCGAGCGCATGATGGTGCTGATGACGGCCGGGAATCTGTCGATTTCGCAATCTGTGCGGCAACTGCTGTCCGAGCACGTCGGCGTGGCCGGCTACAGCATCTGGAACGTGCCCACCATGCACGAGGCGGCGCGGCTGGTGGGCGAAGTGGTGCGCCTGGTGCATGAGCGCGACGCCAAGGCACTGGCCGAGTTCGGCATTGATTTCAACGTCAGCCTGATATTCGGCGGCCAGATCACCGGCGAGCGCTGCCGCTTGTTCCAGGTGTACTCGGCCGGCAATTTCATCGAGTCGCACAACGAGAACACCTATTTCCAGATCGGCGAGGCGAAGTACGGCAAGCCTATCATCGACCGCGTGGTGACGCCCTCCACTTCGCTGGACGAAGCGGCCAAGTGCGCGCTGATTTCCATGGATTCGACGCTGCGCTCGAACGTGTCGGTCGGCCTGCCGCTGGACTTGCTGGTCTATGAAAGCAACTCGCTGGCGGTGACGCGCTTCGTCACCATCGACGAGCGGAACCAGTACTTCCAGATGATACGCACCACCTGGGGCCAGCAATTGAAGACCATCTTCGAGGGCATCGCGGCGCCGGAATGGGACGCGGCGCCGGAGGTGGCGGCGAGCAGGCCGGTGCGCGTTCCGCTGCCGGACAGCCTGGCCCCCGCCACGCAGCCGCCGGGCCCGCTGCAGTCGTTCGCGCAGCAGTTCGGCAGCAAGCAGCAGTAAGCCATCCGCATTACGGCCGCCAGCGCTTCAGCAGCAGTGCATTGCTGATGACGCTGACCGAGCTGAAGGCCATGGCGGCGCCTGCCACCACCGGGCTGAGCAAGCCCGCCGCCGCCAGCGGTATTCCCACCAGGTTGTAGATAAAGGCCCAGAACAGGTTCTGGCGGATCTTGTTGTAGGTGCGGCGCGAGATGTCGATGGCGTCCGCCACCAGCGCCGGGTCGCCGCGCATCAGCGTGATGCCGGCGGCGTGCATGGCGACGTCGGTGCCGGTGGACATGGCGATGCCGACGTCGGCCGCCGTCAGCGCCGGCGCGTCGTTGATGCCATCCCCGACCATGGCAACGCTTTCGCCCGCCTTGCGCAAGCGCGCCACCTCGTCCGCCTTCGCTTCCGGCAACACCTCCGCAATCACCCGCCGGATGCCGAGCGCAGCGCCCACTGCCTGCGCACTGCCCTGGTTGTCGCCGGTGAGCAGCACGGTCTGGATGCCGAGCGCGTGCAGCTTGTCCACCGCGGCGCGCGCGCCGGGCTTGATCTGGTCGCCGAAAGCAATCAGTCCGAGCAGGCTCGGCGCCGGGCCGGCGGCGGCGACCCACGACACGGTATTGCCGGCATGCTCCAATACTTGGGCCCGGCCCTGGAGCGCCGCCAGATCGATGCCGGTTTCCCGCATCAGCCGCGTACTGCCCAGCAGCAAAGGCTGGCCGTCGACGGTGCCCGCCAGGCCGCGCCCGGGCAGCGCCGTCACACCAATTGCCCGCGACGGCGCCACGCCGCGCGCTTCGGCCAGCTTCCTGACGGCGGCAGCCAGCGGGTGCTCGCTGCCCTGCTGCAGCGAGGCGGCCACGCGCAGCAAGTGTTCATCCGCGCCGGCCGCAGGCAGCAACTCGGTCACCACCGGCTCGCCCACGGTCAGCGTGCCGGTCTTGTCGAACACCACCGTGCTGACGCGGTGCGCGATCTCCAGCGCTTCCGCATCCTTGATCAGGATACCGTGCCGGGCGCCGACGCCGGTACCGGCCATGATGGCGGCAGGTGTGGCCAGCCCCAGTGCGCACGGGCAAGCGATCACCAGCACCGCCACCGCATTGATGATGGCCGTCTCGGCGCCCGCGCCGGCCAGCCACCAGCCTGCGAAGGTGAGCAGTGCGATCACCAATACCACCGGCACGAACACCGAGCTGACCTGGTCCACCATCCGCTGCACAGGCGCCTTTTCGGCCTGCGCGTTTTCCACCATGCGGATAATGCGCGACAGCGTTGTCTCGGCGCCCACCGCGTCGGTCCGGACCAGCAGCAAGCCGTCGGCATTGATCGCGCCACCGGTCACCTTGGCGCCGGCATGTTTCGCCACCGGCATGCTCTCGCCGGTCAGCATGGATTCGTTCACGTGGCTGGCCCCTTCCGTCACCGTGCCGTCCACCGGAATGCGCTCGCCGGGCCGCACCACCACCAGGTCGCCCACGCGCACCGCGCCCACGCGAAGTTCCACCTCCACGCCGTCGCGCCGCACGCGCGCCAGGTCCGGACGCAGCGCCTGCAGGGCGCGGATGGCGTCCGTGGTCTGGCGCTTGGCGCGCGCCTCCAGCCATTTGCCGAGCAATACCAGGGTGATGACGACCGATGCGGCCTCGAAGTACAGGTGCGGCATGCCGCCGCCCGACGCCAGCAGCTGATAGACACTCAGGCCGAATGCGGCGCTGGTGCCGATGGCCACCAGCAAGTCCATATTGCCGGCGCCCGCCCGCGCCGCCTTCCAGCCAGCGATGTAAAAGCGCGCGCCCAGCCAGAACTGCACCGGCGCCGCCAGCGCAAGCTGCAGCCAGCCCGGCAGCATCCAGTGCAGTCCGGCCAGCTCCGCCACCATGGGCACAACCAGCGGCAGCGACAGCAATGCCGCGATGCCGACGCGGATCCCCTGCCAGTCGCGCCCGGCCGCCGCGCCCTGCGCCGGAACGGCTGGCGTGCCGATCGCTGCGCCCACTGCGTCGGGCGGCGCCGTGCCTTGGCCGGCGGCAGGCGCGCCGCCTGCCTCGGGCGTGGCCTGATAGCCTGCCGCCGCGATGGCGTCGACCAGCTGCTGCACCTCCACGCCCGGCGCCGCCACCACGTGCGCGCGTTCGGTCGCGAGATTGACGCTCACGCTGCCCACACCCACGACTTTGCTGATTGCTTTTTCGACACGCCCGACGCAGGAAGCGCAGCTCATCCCCTCGATATCGAGGGAGAGTTCGCGCTGCGCGGCGCCGTTCTCTACTACCGCTGAATTTGCCATGATGCCGTCCCGAATGCTGATCCGGCTTCCAGTGTAGGGCTTCCCATGATGGGAAGGTCAAGCACAGGATGACCGGCCTGTCAGCCCGCGAAACCGCACAGTCAGCGCCGTTCCGTGCCGCCCGGCAGCGTCATGGTGAACCGCGTGCCTTCGCCGAGCTCGCTCTTGACGTCGATTTTGCCATCCAGCACGCCGTACACGATGTTGTACACGATGTTGAGGCCGAGCCCGGACCCGCCCCGCCCCAGCTTGGTGGTAAAGAAGGGGTCGTAGATGCGGCTCATATTCTCCGGCGCGATGCCGCCGCCATTGTCGGACACGCACACCTCCACCTTGCCGCCTTCCACGCTGCGCCCGGTCACCAGCACCTCTCCCTCGCCACGCCCGTCGAAGCCGTGGCTGAGGGCGTTGGTGATGAGATTGATCAGGACCTGGCCGAACGGACCGGGGTAACTGTTCATTTCGATCAGTTCGTGCACTTCCTGGCGCACCCGGATACCGGATTTTTTAAAGGTGGGCATCAGCACCAGCAGGATCTCGTCCACCAGCTCGGCCAGCATGAACACGCGGCGCTGCGACGTGGTGCGGTCCACCGCCACCTGCTTGAAGCTGGCCACCAGGTCCACCGCCCGGTGCAGGTTGCGCAGCACGATCTCGCCGCCGCCGTTGATGTCGGCAACAAAGGTCTGCAAGGTGGAGCGCTTCAGGCCCTCTGCCGACAGCTTCTGAAACTCGCGGGTCTGGTCCATCAGTGTGCTGACCGCCAGCAGGCTGTTGCCGATCGGCGTGTTCAGTTCATGCGCCACCCCGGCCACCAGCGCGCCCAGCGCGGCCAGCTTCTCGTTGCGCACCAGCTCATCCTGGGCGCGCTGCAGCGTTTCCAGCGACGCGGCCAGGCCCCGGTTGGCCTCGACCATCTGGCCGGTGCGTTCGGCCACTTCCAGTTCCAGGCGGTCGCGGTATTGCAGCAGTTCGCGCTCACCGCGCTTGCGCTCGGTGATGTCGGTGGACACGCCGCCCAGCGCCCAGGTATGGCCCTGCTCGTCGATCAGGGGGAACTTCTCGGACAGGTAAGTGCGTTCCTCGCCGGTGTGGTCCGGCACCGATTCTTCGTAGGCCCTGGCGTGCCCGCTGTCGAGCACCTCGCGGTCGTTCTCCCGCAACTGGCTGGCAGCGCCGGCGCTGTACAGCCGCACGTCGTCCTGGCCGATGGGTTCGGGCGCGCCTGCCGGCAGGGTGAGCCGGAAGCGCTCGTTGACCAGCATGTAGCGCCCCTCCAGGTCCTTGATGTAAATGACCGCTGAGGACTTCTCGACGATGTTTTCCAGCAGCGACTGGCTGCGGCGCAGCGCCGCGTCGCGCGCGGCGATGGTGCCAAGCATGGTGTTGATGGCTTCGGCCAGCCGCCCTACTTCGTCGCGCCCTGCCACTTGGGCGCGCAGGTCGTAGCGCTGCTCCTGGGTGACCCGGTGCGCCACCGAGGACAGGGCCAGCAGCGGGCGCGTGACCAGGCGCCGCACGATCAGCGCATGCAGCAGGCCGCCCACCGTCAGCGTCAGCAGCACCACCGCCAGCACCAGGCCGTAGTGGCGCAGCCGCTCGCCCAGCGGGGGCAGCGCGTACTCCACCTGCAGGTAGCCCAAGGTCTCGCGCTCCAGGCGCACCGGCACCATCATGGTCAGGTAGGGGCCGGCGAAGTGGTAGCCGGGCGCGGCGGTGTTCTTCCCGGACCAGACGCAGCCGCCGTCGCCGCTGCGCCGGTAGCGGGCGAATTCCCGGTGCTGGGCGTCGAACAGGCAGGCGCTCTGGATGTCCGGGGTGCCGCGCAGCGCGGCCAGCGTGCGGGTGGCAACGGCGCGGTCGCCGAAATTCAGGTCGGCGTCCAGTTTGAGCGATACCAGTTCGATGCGGCCGGCCAGGTCCGATACCAGTTTGGGACGGGCCACGACCACGTCGTACGAGGCAAGGGCCAGCAAGGCGGCCAGCAGCGACACGCCGGCAGTCACCACCGACACGAACAGCAGCTTGCGCTGCAGCGCAGTATCGCGCAGCGACACGCTCAGCGCCTTGTGCGGCGCTTTCACCCGGCCGCCCTGCCGGCCACGCGCTCGATCGGCATCATAGTGCTCCAGCCCCCATATCGCTAGGAAACATCTTTGATTCTAGCGCAATCAATCGGGACACAGCGAGCATTTTGGCGCGCGGGCAGGCAGGGCCGGAGGCGCCCATTCTTGCTCTGAAGCTGCATGCATCAAACTGATCCGAAAAGCAGGAACGCATGCACAGGAGTTATAATACGTTCATAAATCGCTAACGATGTAAGCCTATTCCTACTGTGCGTTGAGGAATCTCACAAGTAGTTACAATTGTTACCCTGTCTGGTGGGAATGTGTGCTTTTTGCGCAAAATGAGCATGCTATTATCGCTTCGCTTTGCAAGCCATAGGCAAAAGGCGCATGATGTAATGCGCTGCACCAAATAGCAAAAGCATAAAACATTAGTTGTCGCTTGGAAAGAAGTGGTATCATCCGCATCCACGTCGCCGGCTGCGACTTGCATAGGGGCAAACTCGAAGATGGAATTATTCAACAAATCCGGCGTTTTGGTAGCAACGGTGCTGGTTACCGTTGGCGTACTGATCGGCGTGCAAGCCAAGGACGATATGGTCCCGCCCGCACCGGTCATCGAAGCGACGGCCTTGCAAATGAATAAGGGCGGCAATTTTGCTGCGGAGCGGCGACTGCGCGAATGGGCCGAACAAGGCTCGGCTGTGGCGCGCCGCGAACTGGCCCGCCAGTACCAGGCCGACAGCAGCCGCCGCGAGGAAGCCATCAAGCTGTTTGAAGACGCCGCCCGCGCCGGCGATAGCCAGGCCGCCACCCAGTTGTCCGAGATGCAGCGCGAGGCGCGCGACGCCGAACTGAGCAATATCAAGGAAGCGGCCGCCACCCGCACCGCAGCCAATACCTGGAACCGCTATTAAGCGTTGCCACGGCTGATGGATAGACTACGCGCACTGGAAGTGTTCGTCGAAGTCGTCCGCAAGGAAGGCTTTGCCCGCGCCGCCGAAGCCCTCGACACCTCCCCCGCCAACGTTACCCGCTATATCAGCGACCTGGAAGCGCACCTGCACACGCGCCTGCTTAACCGCAGCTCGCGCCGCATGTCGCTCACGTCGAGCGGCGAAGCGCTGTTCGAGCGCGCCAAGTCCATCCTCGATGAAGTGGCCGAGGCCGAAGCCATTGTTTCCTCCGCCACCATGCAGCCGCGCGGCTTGCTGCGCATTAACGCGCCGCTCAGCTTCGGCGTGCAGCACCTGGCGCCACTGTGGCCGCGCTTCATGGAACTTTACCCCGACGTGCAGCTGGAAGTGGCGCTGATCGACCGCGTGGTCGACATTGTCGAGGAGGGCTACGACATGGCCATCCGCATCTCGCGTGCAGGCTCGGCCTCGCACGTGGCGCGCAAGCTGGCCAGTTCGGTGAACGTGCTGTGCGCCGCGCCCGCCTACCTGGCCAGGCACGGCGCCCCGGCCACCCCGGCCGAGCTGCTGAAGCACCAGTGCATCGGCTACAGCTATGCCGCCAGCGACGAATGGCAGCTGCTGGACGCGGAAGGCAAGGCGCACACTGTCAAGATTCCCTTCATGATGCGCACCAATAACGGCGATACGGCGCGCGCCGTGGCGCTGGGCGGGCGCGGCATCATCTGGCAGCCGACCTTCCTGGTGGGCGCCGATCTGCGCGCCGGCCGGCTGGTGCCGGTGCTGCCCGACTACCGCATGCAGGACATCGACATCCAGGCCGTGTACCCGAGCCGGCGCCACCTGAGCGCCAAGGTGCGCGTGATGATCGATTTCCTGGTGGACCAGTTCAAGGACACGCCGCCCTGGGACCGCCCCGGCGCCGCCGGCTAGCGCGGCACGGCCCCGGCCTATAGGGCATAAGGGAGAGCGCGTTTCGCCGCGCGCTGCGTTACAGTGCCTCCATTTACAGATAGATGGAGCATTTTCATGGCGGACAGCAAGAACGAAGTACAGGCATCCCGACAGGCCGTAGCGCTTGGTTTTCTCGCAGGGTACGTCGACGCGCTGGGTTTCGTGGCCCTGTTCGGCCTGTTTACGGCCCACGTGACCGGTAACTTCGTGCTGATCGGCAGCGAACTGGCCAGGCCCAGCGGAAATAGCGTGCTGATCAAATTCCTGGCCTTCGGCGCCTTCGTGGCTGCCGTCGCCTTTACCCGGCTGTACATCCTCTGGCTGGAACGGCGCGGCGTGGCGCCGCTGCGCTCCGTGTTCGGGCTGCAATTGCTGTTGCTCATCGGCTTTATGCTGGCTGGCCTGGCAGCACTGCCGGTGACCGCCTCCGACACCCCGCTGGCCCTGCTGGCGGGCGCCATCGGCGCCGCCGCCATGGGCGTGCAGAACGCCGCCGCCAAGCTGCTGCTGTCCAACCTGACCCCGACCACCGTTATGACCGGCAATGTCACGCAACTGGTGATCGATCTGGTGGACGTGGTGCGCGGCGGCGCCGACCAGGCCATCCACCGCCGCTGCGCCAAATTCCTGTGGCCGATACTGGCATTCGGCAGCGGTTGCATCGGCGGCGCGTTTGCATACATTTACGCCGGCTTTTACGGCCTGCTGCCCGCCATCGCGCTGCTAGCGTGGCTCACCTGGGGCGCGCGCCCGCAGCCGGCGGCAGCCTAGCGAGGACTGCAACGACTTGCAAACTCCGCGTTAACCCCGATTAACATCTCTTAACTTGATCTGCCTACGTTGCCCGTACATCATAAATGCATGAGAAGCAACAGCGTTCGCTGCTGCAGTACGTAGGAGATCACAATGCAGCTCAATACTGTCAACATCCACATCATGCATGAAGACCCCGTCATGACGGCGGGACTGCGCGCCATCCTGGGCGAGCATGGCGAATTCACCGTCTCCACCCACGCGCTGTGCCCGCATGCGCTGAGCATGGCGCACGTCATCGTGGCCGACTACCAGAGCGGCATCGCCGCCGCCCGGCAGATGCCGCAGGACCGCTACAGCCCTGCACCGCGCGTGCTCATCGTGACGCAGTTCGACAAGGAGTGGGAGGTGCGCATGGCCATGGACAGCGGCGTGCACGGCTACCTGCTGCAAGGCTGCAGCGCCGAGGAGCTGGCCAAGGCGGCACGCCTGCTGAGCCAGGGCCTGCGCTACCTGAGCGAGGCGGTGACGCGCTGCGTGGCCGACAGCCTGAGCCGCGAGTCGCTGACCGGCCGCGAAACGGACGTGCTGCGCCTGCTGGCCCAAGGCTGCTGCAACAAGTCCATCGCGCGCGAACTGGGCATCGGCGTGGGCACCGTGAAGACGCACGTCAAAGGCCTGATGAGCAAGCTGGACGCCACCGCCCGCACCCACGCGGTGGTGGTGGCCACGCAGCGCGGCCTGATCGGTCCCAGCCAGCGCGCCACCGCCCCCAAGAACATCATGCCCCGTCCCCAGAACAACGGTTTTCACAACGCAGCACTACAGTAAGGATAATTTATGAACAAGCTGACCACGGCTTTTGGCGCGCCGGTTCCCGACAACCAGAATATCCAGACCGCCGGCCCGCGCGGCCCGGCCCTGCTGCAGGACGTCTGGTTCCTGGAAAAGCTGGCGCATTTCGACCGTGAAGTGATCCCGGAGCGGCGCATGCACGCCAAGGGCGCCGGCGCCTACGGCACCTTCACGGTGACGCACGACATCACCAAGTACACCAAGGCCGCGCTGTTCTCGCAAATCGGCAAGCAGACCGAACTGTTCGTGCGCTTCTCGACCGTGGCGGGCGAACGCGGGGCGGCCGACGCCGAGCGCGACATCCGCGGCTTCGCCATCAAGTTCTACACCGAGCAGGGCAACTGGGACCTGGTGGGCAACAACACGCCGGTATTCTTTCTGCGCGACCCGCTCAAGTTCCCTGACCTGAACCACGCCATCAAGCGCGACCCGCGCAGTGGCCTGCGCAGCGCCAACAGCAACTGGGACTTCTGGACCCTGCTGCCGGAAGCGCTGCACCAGGTGACGGTGGTGATGAGCGACCGCGGCATTCCGCGCAGCTATCGCCACATGCATGGCTTCGGCAGCCACACCTTCAGCTTCATCAATACGCAAAACGAGCGCTACTGGGTGAAGTTCACCCTCAAGACGCAGCAAGGCATTGAGAACTTCAGCGACGCGGAAGCCACCGCGCACATCGGCGCGGACCGCGAAACCCATCTGCGCGACCTGTACGACAGCATCGAGGGCAAGAACTTCCCGAAATGGACGCTGTTCGTACAAGTGATGCCGGAAAAGGAGGCGGCCACCTGCCCTTACAACCCGTTCGACCTGACCAAGGTCTGGCTGCACAAGGACTACCCGCTGATCGAGGTGGGCGTGCTGGAGCTGAACCGCAATCCCGAAAACCACTTCGCCGAAGTGGAGCAGGCTGCGTTCAATCCTGCCAACATCGTGCCCGGCATCAGCTTCTCGCCGGACAAGATGCTGCAAGGCCGCCTGTTCTCCTACGGCGACGCGCAGCGCTACCGCCTGGGCGTGAACCACGCGTCGATCCCGGTCAACGCGCCGAAGTGCCCCTTCCACAGCTACCACCGCGACGGCCAGATGCGGGTGGACGGCAATATGGGCGGCGCCACGCCGTACGAGCCGAACAGCTACCAGGAGTGGGTCGAGCAGCCCGACTTCCGCGAACCGCCGCTGGCGCTCGAAGGCGCGGCCGACCACTGGAACCACCGCACCGACGACGATTACTACACACAGCCGCGCCTGCTGTTCCAGCTGATGACGCCGGCCCAGCAAACGCTGCTGTTCGAGAACACCGCGCGCGCCATCCTGGGGGCCTCGCAGCAGGTGATCGACCGCCATGTCGGCAACTGCACCAAGTGCGACCCGGCCTACGGCGCCGGCGTGGCTGCCGCCATCGCGCGTATCCACAACGTCGCGTAGTCGGAGCGGGCCGCAACGGTCCGCCGGGCGGGTTGGCAGGGATGCCTCCCGCCGGCTCGCCGAACCCGGCACGCCCAAAAAGTTCCCCTCTTCCGCTTGACGCTCCTCAGTCCGCTCCATGCCGGCTGGCGGATACTTAGCCAACTGGAGGAGGACGCCGTGGCGCATCATCAACAATTCCTGGACAGCTTGCACGCCAGCGGGCAATGCCCGCGCGCCGAGCCTTGGCGCGGCAACTTCAGCCAGTTCATCGAGCAGGTACTGGCTGCCGAGCCCGGCGCACCCGCCCTGCTGGCGCGCAATTCCCACCAGTACATCTGGGACATGCTGCGCTGGAGCGGCGCCGGCCACAACGCTGGCGACAAGGGTTGCGCACAGCCCGGAAGCACGCTGTTTTCCGGCGAACTGTTTGGACTGGACGAGGCGCTGGGCCGCGTTGCCGCCTATTTCCAGGCTGCCGCGGCCGGCTCCGAAGTCGGCCGCCGCCTGCTGTTGCTGCTCGGCCCGCCGTCCGGCGGCAAATCCACCCTGGTGATCCTGCTCAAGCGCGGCCTGGAGGAGTACAGCCGCACCGACGACGGTGCGCTGTACGCCATCGCCGGCTGTCCGGTGCACGAGTCGCCGCTGCACTTGCTGCCGCACAGCCTGCGCGGCGCGTTCCGCGACACCTATGGCGTGACGGCCGAGGGCGAGCTTTGTCCGCACTGCCGCGCGCGGCTGGAACGCCAGCATGGCGGCGACTTTCTGCACATGCCGGTGGAACGGCTGTTGCTGTTGGAGGCGGACCGCTGCGGCGTGGGCACTTACGCGCCGCACGACCCCGCCACCGCCGACATGGCGGACCTGGTCGGTTCGGTCGACCTGTCCAAGGTTGCCGAAGTCGGCGACGAGGGCGATCCGCGTGCGTGGTCCTGGTCCGGCGCCGTCTACGCGGCCAGCCGCGGCCTGCTGGAGATGATAGAAATCCTCAAAGCCAAGCGCGAATTCCTGCACCTGCTGCTGACGCTGACGCAGGAAAGGAATGTCAAGGTTGCGCGCTTCCCACTGATCTACCTGGACGAGACCATCGTGGCGCACACCAACCTGGCCGAATTCCGCCGCTTCGTGCAGGAGAGCGAAAACGAGGCGCTGCTGGACCGCATGGTGATCGTGCAAGTGCCTTACACGCTGAACTACCGCGAGGAGGCGCGCATCTACGCCAAGCTGATCAAGTCCGCCGCGCCGGCCTTCCGCGACGCGCACCTGGACCCGCACGCGCTGCATGCGGCCGCCGTGTTCGCCGTGCTGAGCCGTCTTGCCGACAGCGAAGGCAAGGAAGACGAACTGGTGCGCAAGGTGCGGCTGCACGCCGGCGAAGACGTGGACGGCATGCACCGCAGCGCTGCGGCCCGCACCCGGGAAGGCGCGCTGGACGAGGGCCTGTCCGGGGTCTCCCCGCGTTTCGTCGTCAACGCGCTGTCGCACGCCATAGTCCAATCCGGTAACCGCAGCCTGGGCGCCATGGAAGTACTGCTGGCACTGAAAGACGCGATCGACAGCGACGCCCGCATCGACGCGCGCAGGAAGCGCTGCTGGCTCGAGCATGTGGTGCTGGCGCGCAAGGAGTTCTACAACGCCTGGGTCAAGGAGGACGTGCACCGCGCACTCTTCGTCTGCTTCGAGCGCGAGGCGCAAGACCTGCTGGAGAAGTATCTGGACGAAGTGGAGGCGATGCTGGACAACCGCCAGGTCACCGACCCCATCAGCAACGATGAACGGCGGCCGGACGAACGCTTTCTGCGCGCGGTGGAGGAAAAGATTCACGTCAGCGAGGCCGGCAAGCAATCGTTCCGGCAGGAAGTGGTACGCAAGGCCATGGGTGCCTACAAGCGCGGCGAGCAGTTCAGCCTGGGCAACCACGCGGCGCTGCGGGAAGCCATCCAGCAATACCTGTTCGATCAGCGGCGCGACGTGCTGCGGCTGGTCAGCTCGGACCGCCGCCCGGACGATGGCACGCGGGCGCGGGTGGCGGCGGTGGAACAGCGCCTGGTGGACGAGTACGGCTACGACGGCCACAGCGCGCGCGAAGCGCTGTGTTACGTCACCACCTTGCTGGCGCAGGAATGAGCGCGCCGCATGCCAGATGGTATGAACTGTTCGCACGCGGCGAGCGCGACTGGCTGCGCCACAACCGGAAGGTGCGCGAAGCGGTGCGTGCTTATGTGCCGCAGTTGCTGGCAAGCCCGGACCTCATGTCCGGCCATCCCGACCGTCCGGTGCGGGTGCCGCTGCACTTGCTGGAGCACGCCCGCTTCCGCCTTGCCAGCCTGTCCGACGGCGAGCGCGGCGCGGGCCAGGGCACCGGCCGCCCAGGCGACATGCTGCGCCCCGGCCGCGATCCTGGCGGCCCGGATGGTGGCAGCCCGGCAGGCGCCGCCGGCCCCGCACCGCTTGGCGGCAGCAGCGGTACGGACGGCGCGCCGGGCACGGACGCCGGCGACGGGGCATTGAGCGGCGCTGGCGGGCATGCCGGTCCCGGCTACAGCCTGCGGGTGCAACTTGAGTTCGCCGCCAGCGATATCATGGATTGGCTGTGGGAGGAACTGGAACTGCCTCTGCTGGTGCCCGGCCCCGGCCAGGGGACGGACCCGGCTGATGCGCGCAATGGCTGGAGCAAGCAAGGCGCGCCGTCACAGCTGGACCGGCGCCGCACCGTCATGCAGGCCGTCAAGCGCCGTGCCGCCTACCGCCCGCCGGGACTGGCGGGACGGGGAGCAGGAGCCGAGGCCAGGCCCGGCCAGGCGCCCTGCGCCGGGCCGGCCGCCTTGCCAGCGCCGGACAACGGCCCGCCGCCTTTTGTCAACGACGATTTGCGCTTCCGGCAGGCGCTGCCCAAGCCACACGCGGCCGGCAAAGCCGTGGTGCTGTTTGCCATGGACGTCTCGGCCAGCATGACGTTGGCCGAGCGCAAACTGGCCAAGACCTTCTTCCATTTCACGCTGCACGGCCTGCGCCGCCGCTACCGCGACGTGGCGGTGCGCTTCCTGGCCCATACCACGCGTGCCTGGGAATTTCCGGAACGGGACTTCTTCCAGATCGCGGGCGAAGGCGGCACCCAGGCGTCCAGTGTATTCGCGCTGGCGCACGCTATTGCGCGTGGCGACTACGGCGGCGGCCGCTACAACACCTACCTGTTCTACGCGTCGGACGGCGAGAACTCCAGCGAAGACCGCGTTGCCGCCAGCCTGGCGCTGGCGGCGCTGTCGCCCATGTTGAACTACATGGGCTATGTGGAAACCGCAGCCGGTCCGACGCGGCAGGACAACACAGCCAGCGAGCTGCATCGCCTGTTCGCCGCCCGCAAGCAGGCGGGCGACCCGGTCGCAAGCTGCGTGCTGCGGGAGCCGGACGATGCCTGGACCGCGATCCGCTGCTTTTTCCGCCATGGCGAAGCGGCGGCATGAACGCCTGCGCAGCCGCCTTCGAGACGCTCGCAGCCGAACAGGGCCTGCAATGCGGCCCCGTGATATTCGAACGCGTGCCGCAGAGCTTCATGACGGAAATGGCGATCTACGGGCTGCCGGTGCGCATGCGCCACTGGTCCTACGGCCTGCGCTACCTGCGCCAGATGACCATGCAGCACATGGGCCAGTCGCGCATCTACGAAGTCATGTTTCCGGGAAGGCCATGCCGCGCCTACTTAATGGACAGCAACACCGAGGCGGAGAACGCCCTGGTCACGGCCCACGTACTGGGCCATGCCGACTTCGTGCACCGCAACGCCTTGTTCGCCGGCTTCATGCAGCAGGCAGGCGGCGGCATCGTCGAGCAAAGTGCGGCCCGCGCCAGGCGCATCGAGCGCGCGGCCAGGCTGCACGGGCAGCCGGCGGTGGACGCGGTGCTGGATGCCGCGCTGGCGCTGGAAGCGCACGTCGATCCCCATCCTCCGGATGACCTCCTCGGCATCCCAGCCACGGCCCCGGGCGCAGTCCGGGCGGCGCTGCCCGAACCAGACCTGCTGCGCTTCATGGCCCGCCACGCCCCATCGCTGCAGGACTGGGAGCGCGACATCCTGCTCGCCGTGCGCGAGGAAGCGCTGTACTTCTACCCGGTCTACGCCTGCCAGATCATGAACGAAGGCTGGGCCTCCTACTGGCACGCGCGCCTGCTGCGCGACGCGGCATTCCTGCCGACGCAGCTGTACCTGGACGCTATCCGCGCCCATTCCGACATCGTCCGTGCCTGCGGCGACGGCCGCTCCGCCCTGCAGCTAAATCCCTACCACCTCGGTTACGCGCTGTGGGAGCACATCATCGACCGTCACGGCCTGGCCGAGGCGCGCCGCATCTGCCGCGACGAGGACGACTTCGGCTTCATCCGTAACTACCTCGACCGCGACATCGCCGAGCGCCTGCAGCTATTCGTCTACGAGCAGGACAAGGACGGCGCCGCCTGGCTGGCGACCCGCGACTTGCACGCATTGCACGAAGCGATTCTCGCGCCGCGCTACCACTACGGCGTACCCAGCATCGCAGTACAGTCGGTCGGCGCAGCCGGCCGGCTGACGCTGGAGCACGACCATGTGCGGGACGGACGCGGGCTGGCACTGCCGCAGGCCCAGCGTGTGCTGGCTTACCTCACGCGCATCTGGCGCCAGCCGGTGGAGGTGCTGACGATAGACGCGCGCGGCGCCAAAGTTTGCCTGCGGGCGAGTCCCGACCAGGCCTGAACTGGTTCATTGAGGCCGATCAACAAGCCCTGGCCGGCAAGCGCCTACGCTGGAGCCCTACGCCCGTCCCCGGAGAAATCATGGTCAACTCATCCCTGCCCCACGCCGGCCGCGCGCCTGTGCTGCGCCGTTGCCTGCGCGCCAGCCTGGCCGCCGCCCTGCTCGCCATCTGCCTGCCCGCCTGCAAAGACAAGCCCGACACGCCCCGTCTGCTCGCCGAAGCGCAGGCCTACCAAAAGAAGGGCGACAGCAAGGCTGCCATCATCCAGCTCAAGAACGTGCTGCAAGCCAATCCCGAACACCCCACCGCCCGCGCGCTGCTGGGCGATTTCTACCTGGAGGGCGGCGACGTGCCGTCGGCCGAGAAGGAGTACCGGCGCGCGCGCCAGGCCGGCATGGCCGATCCGGAAATCCTGCCACGCCTGGCGCGCGTCCTGCTGTTGCAGCAGCAGTTCCAGGCTGTCCTGACCACGCTGCCGGACGCGCCGCCGTCGGCCGACCTGATGGCCTGGCGCGCCTATGCCCTGCTGGGCTTGAACCGCCGCGCCGACGCCGCCCAGCTGCTGGACGCGGCGCTGGCGGCACAGCAGGACAACACCCTCGCGCTGCTGGGCCAGGCCCGCATGGCGCTGATGGACGACGATACCGCGCGCGCCGGCGTCCTGGCCGGGCAGGCCCTCGCCAGCCATCCGCAAGATGTGGACGCGCTGCGTTTTCGCGCCGACTTGCTGCGCGTGCAGGGCAAACCGGCCGAGGCCCGCGCCAGCTACGAGCACATCCTCAAGCTGCGGCCGGCCGACCTGCAAACCCGCATCGATATCGCCAGCCTGCTGATCCAGGATGGCAAGTACGCCGACGCCAAGGCCCAGCTGGCGCGCGCCCGCGCGCTGACGCCGGCCAGCCTGCCGCTGGTGTTTACCCAAGCCCTGCTCGATTTCCGCGAGCAGCGCAACGCCGCCGCGCTGGAACAGTTGCAGCTGGTGCTGCGCGCGGCGCCGGACTACATGCCCGCCGTGCTGCTGGCGGGGGCGGTGCAGTACGAATTGAATAACAACACCCAGGCCGAACAGCACCTGCGCCACTTCCTCGACAACGTGTCCGGGCACCTGTACGGCAGCAAGCTGCTGGCCGCGACGCTGCTGCGCAACGGCAAACCCGCCGAAGCGATCGCCTTGCTGGGGCCGCTGATCGAGAAGTATCCGCAGGACGCGGAACTGCTGGCCGCCGCCGGCGACGCCCACATGCGCCTGCAGCAGTTCGGCAACGCCGCCGGCTACTTCCAGAAGGCGGTGGAACTGGCGCCTGGCGCGCCATCGCTGCACACGGCGCTGGGGGCGAGCCGGCTGGGCATGGGCGACAGCCAGCGCGCGATTTCCGAACTGGAGCGCGCCAGCGGCCTGGATAGCAAAACCCCGCGCCCGGGCATCATGCTGGTGGTGCTACACATGCGCAACAGGGACTTCCCCAAGGCGATGGCCGCCGTGGCCGCGCTGGAGAAGCAGGACAACAACCCTGCCGTGCAGAACCTGAAAGGCGGCGTGCTGCTGGCCAGCCAAGACTTCGCCGGCGCGCGGCAGGCCTTTCAGGGGGCGCTGTCGCTCGATCCGGCCTATCTGCCCGCGCTTGACAACCTGGCCCAGCTGGACGTGCTGGACCACCAGCCGGAACGGGCGCGCCAGCGCTACGAGGCGGTGCTGGCCAAGGACAAGAAGAACGTCGCCGTCATGACCGCGCTGGCGCGGCTGGCCACCGGCCAGGGCAAGACCGGCGAGGCGATCGGCTGGCTGGAACGCGCGCAACGCGAACACCCGGACGCGCTGCCGCCCGCCATGCTGCTGGCCAACTACTACTTGCGCGCCGGCGAAACCCTGAAGGCACTGACGCTGGCGCAGAAGCTCCAGGGCAGCAACCCCGCCAGCGCCGACGTGCTTGCCTTGCTGGCGCAGGCCCAGACCGCCGCAGCCAGCCATGAAGCCGCACTCGACAGCTATAAGAAACTGGCTGTGCTGCAGCCGGATTCGGCCATGGTGCAGATGCAGATTGCCGGCGCCAATATGGCGCTGCGCCAGTTGCCCGAGGCGCTGACCGCGTCGCGCAAGGCGCTGGCGCTGCAGCCGGACAATGGACTGGCGCAGCTGACGACGGTGCGCCTGCTGGTGGAACAGGCGGCCTGGACGGAAGCCTTCGGCATCGCCCAGCAAGCCCAGAAGCGCAGTCCGAAACTGCCGCAGGGCTACAAGCTGGAAGGCGATATCCTGATGGCGCAAGGCCGGGCTGCGCCCGCGCTCAAACTCTATGAGCAGGCATATACGCTGCAGCCCAGCGGCCCCACGGTGATCGCCGTCCACCGCGCGCTCGAGGCGCTGGGACGCAGGCAGGATGCCACCGCGCGCATGCTGCAGTGGCTGAAGGAACATCCGCGCGACGCGGCGGCGCGCATTTACCTGGCCAGCGCGCTGATGAACGCGCAGGATTACGCGGGCGCGGCGGCGCAGTACGAAAAGATCGTCGAGGCCGACGCCGGCAACGTGATGGCGCTAAACGACCTGGCATGGTCGCTGCAGCAACTGAAGGACAAGCGCGCACTCGCCTTCGCCGAACGCGCGCACAAGCTGGCGGCCGCCAACCCCGCCGTCAGCGATACACTGGGCTGGGTGCTGCTGGAGCAAGGCCAGCCGGAACGTGCCCTGCCACTGCTCAAGCTGGCCAGCGATGCGGCGCCGCACGCCACCGAGATCCGCTTCCACTATGCCACCGCGCTGATGAAAAGCGGCGACAAGCCGGCCGCGCGGCGCCAGTTCGAGCGCCTGCTGGCGGACAAATCCTTCGCGCGGCACAGCGAGGTGCGGGCCTTGCTGCCGCTGCTGTAGGCGCAACGGCAGGCGAACCGCGGTCCGAACGCAGGCGAACCGGACAGCGCCGGCCGCGATGCCTTCCGGCCGCAGCTGCGTCGCTTTTGCTTACACGCACGCGCCGCAGTTACAGGAAAGCATGCGCGGACCCATGTAGCACGGGCGCCCTGCAGCGCGGCGCACCGTTGGCGCGCATATTGCTAAGTAACTGCCAAGTAGTTACATGAGAGTCCATGAGCCACCAACCACAGGAGTTCATCATGCTTAGCTTGGCCGTTATACGCAACGCGCTGTGCTGTCTGTCCGCCGTCCTGGCGCCGCTGGCCGCGGCGGCGCCGCTCGCTCCCTTCGCACTGACCAAATCCGGCGCGGTGGAGATCAGGTACAGCGGCTACCAGGCCGCCAGTGCCGACCACCAGCCCGCCACGGCCGGCGTACTGCGGGAGTCAGGGTTCGCGGCCGGCTATCTGACGTCGATCACCGGACTGGACAACCCATCCGACAGCTTTTGGCATCAAAGCCAGAATAACCAGAGCATTTCCTTCATGATGTATGGCATGGGCGACGCCAGCAGCGCGCCCGCGACCGGCGGCCTCGGCAAGCGTACCTACAGCGTGGGCTGCACCAACGCCGCCTTCGGCTGCGACGGGCTGATCCACCTGGACTTCTACCTCGACCAGCAAATCGGCGGCACCAACCCCGGCTTCGGCTTGGGCGGCGTCAAGGCCAGCGACCGCCAGGGCTTCGGCAAGCTCCAGGGCATCACCGACGGCGAGCTGCTGATGAGCTGGGTATTCGCGCCTGGACTGGTCAACGGCCCGGTGGCCGGCATGAGCGACCCCGGCTTCAATCCCTACTCGACCACGCTGTTCCAGGAATTCGACGGCATGCCTATCCCGGCCTACGGCACCGGCGCCTATCTGGCCGACTGCGTGTCCGGCCCCGGCTGCCTGTACTTCCGCAGCGGCAGCAACGCAGGCGGCGCCGATTTCTTCGGCATCAACACCTTGACACGCACACTGGCCGGCTCCATCGTGGCGCAGAACGGCTGGAGCACCCGGATTGCCAATCCGGTCGTCGCGCAGGTCGCGCTGCCCGAGCCGGGCATGCTGGCGCTGATCGCCGTGGGCTTGCTGGGCCTGGCCATGCGCCGCCGGCGCGGCGGGCCATGCGCGCCCTAGCCTGGCCCCGGCTGGTAGCGCCCGGGCGCGATGATGCCTTGCGGATCCAGCGCAGCCTTGATGCGCGCTACGGTGCGCCAGTAGCTGTCGCCGCCGCCATCGAGGTCGGCCATCGACTGCAGGCCCACCCGGTACGGCACGTAGCCGGCCTGCATGACGGCGTCGAACAGCTGGCGGTAGCACTGCATCGCGCGGGCTGCCTCGTCCGCGTCGTCCTTGTCGTAGGCCACCGTCAGCACGCCACCCAGCGCGCGCTCGTTGATCATGCTGAAGGTGGCAAACAGGTCGAAGCCGTGCAGCTGGAAGATCGGTTCGGCCAGCGCATGCACACGCAGCAGTTCGTCGCCGCGCATGGGCAGCACCGGCGATACCCACAACAAGCCGCAATTGTCCAGCGCCGGGTTGGCGTTGGCGGGAAAGCCCGGCGGCAGGCCGCCGCGCCGCCGCCAGTAGGCGCCGGCAAGGAAGCGCCCGTTCGGCAGGCCCTTGTTCATGTCAAACAGCGAGCGGCCCAGCGCGACGCGGGCTTGCAGGCGCCGGCCTGCCGGCCAGCGCGCCAGCAGGCGCGCCAGCCACGCGCCCATGGCCAGCTTGCGTTCGTCAATGAACTGCGGCCGTGCGCTGGTGTGCCGCAGGGCGCGCTGCACGGCGCGCCGCGCGCAGGCCACCTGGCAGGTGCTGCCGTAGAGCGCGCCGGACACGGTCCAGGCGCCGACGCCGGCCTCTTGCCGCAACTGCTGGCGCAAGGCCGCCGGCAGCGGCGCGGCGCCGCCGGCGCGCTGGTGCGGATAGGTCATGCCGCCCGAGATCACGCGCAGGTCGTTGCCGATGTGCAGAATGCTGCGCAGGGTGCCATCCAGCCGCAACGGCCGCAGCGCGTCAATCACCGCTGCAATGTCTTCGTGCCGCTCGACGCTGCACAGAAAATGGTTGATGGCGTCGGTCTTCGGCATCAGCCACAGCCCGACGCAGGTGACGATGCCGAAATTCGACTGCGTAAACAGGCCGTCCAGCCACGGTCCCAGGCCATAGGGGAACACGCGGCCGTTGCGCGCGCCGGAAAAGTGGCCGAAGCCGGTGTGCAGCACTTCGCCGTCGGCCAGCACGATCTCCATGCCGCACACGTTCTGGAACCGGTTGCCATAGGGGCTGTGGCCAAAGCCGCGTTCGAGGATATTGCCCAGCAGGCTGGTGTCCGGTCCGGCGCCGGTGCTGTCCATCCACAGTGGCAAGTCTGCCGACAGCAGATACTGCGCCAGCTGCTGCTGCGTCACGCCCGGCTCGATCACCACGTAAGCCAGGCGCGCGTCGACTTCGCGGATGCGGTTCATGCCGCTCAGGTCGACGATCACCTGGCCCGGCGCGGGCGCGCACGCGTCGCCGTAGCCCCAGTTGCGGCCGGTGCTGATCGGGTACAGCGCGAGGCGCCGCGCGGCGGCGATGCGCACCAGGGCCTCCACCTCGCCGCGCGTGCGCGGGCGCAGCACGGCCGCCGGCAGCGTGCGCCATGAGGCCGTGCTGCTCGCATACGCCGCCAGTGTGGCGCCGTCGTCCAGCACCCGGGACGCGCCCAGCAGCGCGCGCCACTCCGCCAGCGCAGCCACCAGCGCTTGCTCCTGCCCTTCGGCAGCCGTGGCGGCCATGGCTAGTTCCTGCCCTGCACCAGGCGCGAAGTGATGCCGGGCTCGTCCCAGATGGGAAAGAAATAGGGATAGAAAGAGCGCTCGGCGGTCTGCTGCTCCATCAGGCCGCCGAACTTGCGGATCTGTTCACCCATATAGCCCAGGTCCAGCCGCAGCAGCACGGCGGGCGCACCCACCCTGCTGCAATCGCGCTGGCCGCCGAAGTCCTGGAAGCCCAGCATGCGCTTGTAGAACATCACGTGGCGCGGATTGACTTCGATGACATAGTCGCTGAAGCCGTGGATGTTGTGCGCATAGATATAGGAGATGTGGATCAGCGCGGCGAACACGCGCTTGGACACGCCCTTGTCGATCGCCAGCCGGGACGGCTCGCACAGTCGCCGCTGCCGGGTGCGCAGCAGGTCCAGCTTGTCGCGGAAATTCTCGTCGGCCGGCAGGCCCAGTTGCGGATCGTCCAGGCACAGCGACATGGTGCCCACGGTAACGCCGCCGGTTTCCGCATACAGCGTGATGCGGTTCAGCACGTGGTGCGCCGACGGATCGACGTCATAGCCGCGCCAGCCGTACATTTTTTTTAACAGCAGCGTGGCGGCTTCGCGCCGCCCGCGTGAGTTGGCCATGCGGATATGAAAGATTTGCTGGTCGATCGGATGATCGAGTGACGTGTCGGCCAGCCCTTCGCCAACCACCAGGTCGCTCAACCCGGTAGTCGCGTCAAAGGAAATGATGGTGTCGTCTTCTTGGTGCACGCTCGCGCTCCTTTGCTTGTCATTTTGGCGACCAGCTCCCGAATGGCGAGCTGGGCTCATCCAGTCAGACAAGCAGATCTGCAGAAAGTTCCCCTGCGCGCAGATTTTTTTGCAGAGGCCGCCAGGCGCACTGTCGCTTTCCTTGGCAAAGCCTGCCGCGCTCCGCGCAAGAAGATCGCAAGCAACTGATTTTTAAAGAGAATTTTTCCTGGCACGGATGCTGCTGTAAGAGCCCCAACGGCACACCACGGCCGTCAACCTCGAGTCTATTAAAAGGAGTAGCACGTTATGAACATCATCAAGAAAGGTCTCCTGTTCACAGTCATGGCAGCCAGCCTGAGCCTGACGGCAGCCGGCACGGCGCAGGCGGAAACGTTTGCCTCGTCCATATTGAACATCAGCAACTTCCGTCTGCTGCACGCCAGCGGCGCCGCCTTCAGCACGGCCGACTTCGCCACGCTGACCGGCACCAACGATGCCCACGCGACCGCCGGGCTGAACGGCGTATTCGCCAACGACGCCGATTCGCGCAGCATCCTCAATCCGGTGCCGCCCAACGTCGCGCAGCAGTGCCTGGGCGCCTGCCCGCCGGTGCCGCCCGACACCTACACGCCCATCGCCGGCCTGCCTCCCATCACCAACACCTACGGCCACGCCGACCAGCGCCTGACCGGCTCGTCCATCATCGTCAACGGCAATCCGGCCGGCGCCAATGCATCGACCCGCGCCGACGCCTCCACCGCCGTCAACGCCGTGGCCTCGGGCAATTCCGACGTCGGCACCTCGACCACCTTCTCCTTCGTACTGGGCGCGGCCGATACCATGACCATCGCCTTCGACGGCGATCCCTACACCCGCGCGCTGGTCACGCCCGGTTCCGGTCCGACCTCGAACGCCAATGCGCGCCTGTCCTGGTCGATCAACATCGTCAACATCACCACCGGCGTCAACGTGCTGTCCTATGCGCCCAACGAGCTCAACGGCCTGAGCAACGTCAGCGCCACCGACGGCGCGCCGAACGATCTGATCTATGCGCCGGGGTCGTCCTTCTTCACCGCCACCACGCCGCTGCTGGTGGTCGGCCAGACCTATCAGATCACGATCCAGCACAACTCGCTGGCCAACGCCTTGCAGCAGGAACTGCCGGAACCCGGCACGCTGGCGGTGCTGGCCGCAGGTCTGCTCAGCATGTCTTTGCTGAGCCGCCGGCGCCAGCGCTAGCCGCGCGCGCGAGCGCAACGCCGCAACTTGACGCGGCTCAAGCGGAACGCAGTTACAGCCTGAGCCGCGATAAGCCGCTCCTATAATCGGACAGCAGGAAGCAACCGCCGAACTTGAGGAGCCAGTATCATGGAAGAGTTCATCAACCAGCTGCTTACACACGTACGCGGCATCTGGAAATACCGCTGGCCCGCAGTCGGCGTGGCCTGGCTGGTGGCAGTCGGAGGCTGGATCAAGGTCGCCACGCTGCCCGACAACTACCAGACCTCCGCGCGCGTCTTCGTCGACACGCAGACCGTCCTGAAGCCGCTGCTGCAAGGAATGACCAGCGTGCCGAACGTGGAGCAGCAGGTCGCCATCATGAGCCGCACGCTGTTAAGCCGGCCCAATATCGAACGCGTGATCCGCATGGTGGACATGGACCTGAGCACCGCCACGGCGCGCGAGCACGAGCTGCAAATCGAGGACCTGCTCACCAGGATCAAGATCGCCAGCACCGGCAGCTACGACATCTACACCATCAGCTACAGCAACAGCAATCCGCGCCTGGTGCGCGACGTGGTGCAGTCGCTGCTGACCATCTTCGTCGAGGGCAGCTTCAAGGGCAAGAAGGGCGAGTCGCAGAAGGCCGTGCAGTTTATCGACGACCAGATCAAGGCCTACGAGGACAGGCTGGTGGCGGCCGAGAACACGGTCAAGGAGTTCAAGATGGCGCACAGCGCGCTGCTGCCGCGCCAGGGACTGGACTACGGCTCCCAGCTGCAGATGTCGTCGGACGCGCTCAGCGGCGCCCAGCTCGAGCTGATGGAAGCGGAACAGTCGCGCAACGCGATCCGCGCCCAGACCACCGGCGACGAGCCCATCCTCGGCGACCTCAGTCCCACCGAAATCGTCAACCCCGAGATCGACGAGCGCATCGCCTCGCTGAACAAGAACCTGGACGCGCTGCTGCTGCAGTACACCGAGCTGCATCCCGACATCGCCTCCACCCGCCGCCTGGTGGCGCAGCTGGAACAGCGCAAGGTCGAGGAGAACAAGAACAAATCGGCCGCCGCCGACCCGGGCAAGAACTTCAGCCCCATGCTGCAACAGCTGAAGGTGGCGCTGACCGAGGCCGACGCCAAGGTGGCCGCCGCCAAGGTGCGGGTGCAGGAACTGGCGGCGCGCCATGCGCGGCTGGAGGCGCAAAGCCAGGCGGTGCCGGAAACCGAGGCCCAGCTGGCCCAGTTGAACCGCGACTACCAGATCAACAAGGAAAATTACGAGAAACTGATCAGCCGGCGCGAAGTGGCCAAGCTGTCGGGCGACCTCAGTTCCACCACCGAAATGATGAGCTTCAAGATCATCGACCCGCCCACGGTGCCGATGCGTCCGATCGGCCCGAACCGCCCGCTGCTGTACAGCGGCGTGCTGCTGGCCGCACTGGCGGCGGGCATCGCCACGGCGCTGCTGATCACACAGATCCGCCCCACCTTCCTCAGCCCGGCCGAACTGCGCTCGTTCACCGGACTGAACGTGCTAGGCACCGTCACCATGAACTGGACCCCGGAGCAAAAGGTCAAGCGCCGCCACGGCCTGGCCGGCTTCGGCGCCGCCTTCGGCTGCCTGCTGATGTTCTACGGCGGCGTGCTGGCCAATGCCCTGCTGGTCTAGCGCGCGGCACCGGCCTCGTGCCGGCGTTCATCCCCGCCCTGATTCCATCCCCCATCTTCGCCGGAGGCATACATGACCGTACACGACAACCTGGACGCCGCCGTCGAGCGGCTGACAACCGACCGGCCCGCGCGCAGCCAGCGCAGCGTCACGCTGGACCTTGAGCGCATGACGCAGATGGGCATGGTCACCCACGAGGGCGGGCGCACGCCTGCGGCCGAGGACTTCCGCATCATCAAGCGCCCGCTGCTGCGCAACCTGCGCGGCGACAGCACGCCGCCGATCCGCAACGGCAACCTGATCGTCGTCACCAGCGCGCTGCCGGGCGAAGGCAAGACCTACTGCGCCATCAACCTGGCCATGAGCATCGCCATGGAGCGCGACATCACGGTGCTGCTGGTGGACGCCGACGTGGCGCGCCCGTCGGTGCTGAAGGTGCTCGGCCTGGGGACCGAGCCTGGCCTGATGGACATCCTGCTGAACGACGAACTGGAGCTGGCCGACGTGATCCTGAAAACCAATGTGCCCGCGCTGAGCATCCTGCCGGCCGGGCGCAGCAACCGCCACGCCACCGAACTGCTGGCCAGCCGCAGCATGAGCACGCTCCTCAGCGAAATCGCCAACCGCTACGCCGACCGCATCGTCATCTTCGACTCGCCGCCGCTGCTGATTACCACGGAAGCGAGCGTGCTGGCCTCGCAGATGGGCCAGGTGGTGATGGTGGTCGAAGCCGAAACCACCACCCAGAATGCGGTGCGGGAGGCGCTGCGCCTGCTCGACTCGTGCAAGCACATCAACCTGATCTACAACAAGATCAAGGCCTTTCCGGGCACCGAATACTATGGCTATTACGAATAGGCTGGCCGGGCGCCAGGGCGCGGCCGTCCATGCCCCCATGGTGCTGCACCTGGTCGAGCGCCTGCCGGCGGACGGCCGCGACGACAGCCTGTTCAAGCTGCTGCGGCAAATGCCGGCCGGACGCTACCGCCACGTGGTGCTGACGCTGCACGGCGATGCGGAATACGAGCTGCGGCACGACGGCGCCACCGTGCAGGTAATGAGCTTGAACCAGGCTGGCGGCCTGGGCTGGACGGCCTGCTTGCGCCTGTTCCGGCTGCTGCGCCGCCTGCAGCCGGACCTGATGCACACCCGCAGCCTGCGCGCCCAGCTGCTGGCGGCGCTGGCGGGCATCCGGATCCGCCTGCCCAACGCGCAGCCGGCCTCCAGCCTGCCGCCGCGCCACGTGCTGGGCAACTGGCTGGCCGATACCCTGGGTGCTTGCCAGATCCGCATCCATCCGGACCACGGCGCCATCGACAGCACCCAGTTCCACCCGCGCCTGGGACCGGCCGCCACCTCGATCGGACCGCCCGGCTTCCTGTGCGAGAACGCATTCGTCATCGGCGCAGTGGGACCGATGGACAGCGCGCAGGACCACCTGTCGCTGGTGCAGGCTTTCCTGACCATGGTTACCGAGCAGGACCGAAACGACACCCCGCTGCGCCTGATCATCGCCGGCGACGGGCCCTGCCGCGACACATGCAAAGCCGTGCTGTGCGCGGCCGGCATGGCCCATCTGGCGTGGCTGCCCGGCAACCGGGACGACACGGCGCGCCTGATGCGTTCGATGGACGTGTTTGTGGCGCCGGCCCCGCATCCGCCGCCTTGCGGCAGTGGCAACCTGCGCATCCTGGAAGCCATGGCGAGCGGCTTGCCGGTGGTGGCGGTGATGGCCGGCGCCAATCCGCAACTGGTGCAAGCCAGCTGGACCGGCACCCTGGTGCCGCCCGGCACGCCCGACCTGCTAGCCGACGCCATCGGGGACTACTACCGCATTCCCGGCCTGGCGCGCCGCCACGGCCAGCGCGCGCGCCGCCTCGTACTCGCCCACCACAGCCTGGCTGCAGTGGCCGACCGCTACCTCGCGCTATACGACACCCTGCTGGCGCGCGAAGCCCGCTGAGCGCGCCACGCCGGGCACAGCAGGCTAGCGCGCCGCTTGCTGTGCGCCGCGCTTGAATGGCGGCTGCGACGCCGCCATCGCCTCCACGGCTGCCTGCCGGGCCAGCGCGGTTTCCACGCCATGCCGCGCGTGATAGCGTTCGCGCGCGGTGCGCATCAACGCCAGGTGCGCCGGTAAACTGGCCGGCGTCAGCTCGGCGCCGAAGCCGTCGGCCGCCGCCGGCGCAGCGCCGAGCAGGCGCGCCAGTATCATGCGCCCCACGTTCTCGCGGTAATGCGACGGCTCCCAGTAGTTCGCCATGTCGGCCTGCCCGCTGGCCTGCGGCACCGGCTCCGTCGTCACGCTGTTGTAGCCGGAAAAGTCGTGCAGCGTCACGTCACAGCCGCGCGCCCGGCGCTCGCTGGCCGCCTGCGCCAGCGCGTGCATCCAGGACGCCATCGTGTCCCCCTTGCCCGCCCAGTACAGCGCGTCCTGCATGGACGCATGCGTGGGGTTGATGTACAAGCGCACCCGGGTGCCCTTGTTGCACAGCGCATCGACGCGGCCCTGGAACACCGCCAGTGCCTCTGCCGACGGCCCCCCGCCGCGCACGAACTCGCGCAAGCGCGGCAGCACAGCGGCGGCGGTGCCGCCTTTTTGCGCAAAGCGGTGCTGCAAGCACAGCGCGTCGCGCTGGCCGAGCAAGGCCAGGCTGGAACGGCATACCGGCTCGTAGCTGCCGTTCAGCACCTGCAGCGTGTCGCCTGCCATCTCCAGGCTGACAGCGCGTTTCAGATTGAGCAGCAGGCGCCGGGCGAGATAGCCGTCGCCGCTGGCCAGCAGCGCCTCGTCCAGTTCGCTATTTCCCACCTCCAGCGAAAACGATGGCGCGTCCAGCCCCCACACCAGCGTGTCCAGTTTCGCCACCTGCGCCGCGTGGTGCGCCATCATGCCAGCCTCGTTTACGGTGGCGCCCGATAGCGCCGCGTTGAACACGGGGCGCCCGCCGAACAGCGAAGGATGCGCCGGCAACGCCACCTCGGTGCGCGAATTGCCCACATAAACCACGGCCGGCTGATAGCGCGCCAGCGCGTAGGTCTTGGCCCACGCGCCCAGCCGTTCACGCACCGGCCGCAGCGCCTGCACCGGCGGCGTGTCCCATTGATGCGTCAGATAGGGATCGACCGCGTAGTTGAGCGCGGCCACGGCGCCCACTACGCTGGCCGACACGCCGAGGAACAAGCTCAGATAGGCGCGCATGGTCAGAACTGGAAGTAGAGGAATTCGGACACGCGGTTCATATTGAACACGCAGCAGATGAACAGGGTCGCCAGCGCCACGCTCCAGCCGCGGCTGGGGCGCCAGGCCCGCCCTGGAACGGCGCGAAATATTCTTTCAATGCAGGGCCGGTGGTGACAGAATATTTCCTGTGTGTTGGGCGCGCCAAACGCCAGCACGGCGGCCGCCAGCAAAGCCGGCAAGCCTGGCCCGTCCAAGGATATCCACCGCAGGCCGCCGAACTCCGGCTGCAAGCCGAGTCCGGCCAGCGGCGCGGCCAGTCCCTGCAGGCTGCGCGGCAACGATACGCCATTGGCGCCCGCCAGCGCGCCGAGGATGTCGCCGGCCGTCGCCAGGTCGGGGGCGCGGAACAGCACCCACCCCACCATCACCGCCAGGAAAGTGAGCGGCGCGGCCCACCACCGCACGGCGGCTTCGGCAGCGGCCGTGCGTCCCGGCCCGGCATTGCCGCGCCAATGCCGCCAGCCCTGGTGCAGCACCAGGTAGCAGCCGTGCAGCGCGCCCCAGGCAACAAACGTCCAGCCGGCGCCATGCCACAGTCCTCCCAGCACCATGGTTGCCAGCAGGTTGACATAGCGGCGCACGCGTCCGGCACGGTTGCCGCCCAGCGCGATATACAAATAGTCGCGCAGGAACCGCGACAGCGTCATATGCCAGCGGCGCCAGAACGCGCTGATGTTGTGCGCCTTGTAGGGCGAGTTGAAATTGAGCGGCAGCCGCACGCCGAACAGCAGCGACAACCCGATGGCCATGTCCGAGTAGCCGGAAAAGTCGAAGTACAGCTGGAAGGTATATGCCAGCACCCCTATCCACGCCTCCACCAGCTGCGGATGCGCACCGGCCGCAAACACCGGCGCGGCCAGCGGCGCCAGCGTATCGGCCAACAGCACTTTCTTGGCCAGGCCCACCACGAAAATCGACAGGCCGACAGCGAAGTAGGCGCTATGCGGCCGGGCGTTGGCCGGATCGCCGAACTGCGGCATCATTTCCTTGTGGTGCAGCACCGGTCCCGCCACCAGGTGCGGGAAATAGCTGACGAACAGGACATAGTGGACGAAGCGGCCTACCCTTACTTCGCCCCGGTAGCAATCGACCAGGAAGGCAATCTGCGTGAAGGTAAAGAAGGAAATGCCGACCGGCAGCACGATATTCCAGCCGGCCCAGGCTGCGCCGTCCGGCATCAGTGCGCCGATGAAGAAATTGGCGTACTTGTAGTAAGCCAGCAGCAGCAGGTTGGCGGCCAGCGCGGCGGCCAGAATGCGCTTGCGCGCGGGCTCGGCAGCGCGCGCGATCAGCACGCCGGCGCCGTAGTTGCCGCAGATGGATGCCAGCAGCAGGGGCAGATAGCGCAGGTCCCAGTAGCCGTAGAAGAACAGCGACGCCGCCGCCAGCCAGGCCATGGCCCAGCGCGGGTCGATGCGGCCAAGCAGGAAGTAGCCCGACAGCACCAGCGGCAGGTAGAGGAAGAGGAAGCTGAACGAATTAAACAGCACGCCCGGCTCCCGGCGCAGCGCGGCCCTTCCCGTGCGCGCGGTCCAGGCCAGCAGCCGCTGCCCGGTCCCATCCCGCCATCGCAGCGCCGCCCGGTTTGCCGGCGACTAGGCGCGCTTCATCACCGGCCAGGGCCGGAACCGCGTCCCCGCCCAGCTTCGGCGCCGCCAGCTCGGCGTAGCAGCCGGCAATTTGCGCCGCCACCCGCTGCCAGGTGTAGTGCGCCACCAGCGCCTGCACCTGCGCGCGGTCCGGCCGCGCCGCCATCAGCTGGGCCACGGCGCCGCGCTGCGCCGCGCTGTCGTCCCACGCCACTTCCTTCAGCGCAAAGCCGCTGCCGGGCAGGCACAGCGCGTTTTCCTTGGTCAGCACCACGGGCGTGCCGGCCGCCAGCGACTCCAGCACCGACAGCGGCAGCACTTCGCCCTGGCTCGGCAGCGCCACCACGGACGCTGCCGCGTAAGCGCTGGCCAGCATGGGGTCGTCATGCGGCAGCTCCCCCAGCCAGCGCGCCCACGGCAGTGCCAGCACATTCTTCAGGTAAGGCTCGCACTCGCGCGCGGCGTGGCCGATCAGCACAACCGGCAGCGCGCAGCCGGCCAGCGCTTGCACCAGCCCCAGCTGGTTCTTATACGGCGAGATGCCGCCCACCATCAGCACGAACGGCCCGTCGATGCCGGTGCGGCGGCGGAACAAGCCGGGATCGGCGGAGAAGAACTGCGGTGCTATGCCGTTGGGGAATACGCGGATCTTGGCGGCAGCGATCTGGAAGCCGTCCATGATGGCCGTGCGTTCCGCCTCGCCCAGCGCAATCACCAGCTGCGCCAGCTGCAGCGCGCTCTTCATCTGCGCGTAGCTGGTTTGCACGTTCCAGGCCGTCAGGCGCCCGGCAAGCCGGTCCGCCATCCGCGCGCGCAAGCCGCTGGCACGGTTCCAGCCGGGCGACACCAGCGGCGAGAGCACCACCGGCACCGCCATCTCGCGCGCCGCTTCGACCACGCGGTGGTTGCCGTTGATGGCGGCAAACACGTGTATGACATCGTATTCGTCCAGCCGATTGCGGTTGGGGTCGGCCAGCTCGACATGCAGGCCACGGCCATCGACTTGGCCCAGCTGGTTCAGCGCGGCGATGGTCTCGCGCACTTGCACCTGCAGTCCGCCTTCACGCTGGAACAGCATCGGATAAGACAATATGCCCACACGCATCGCCGCCTCCTTCAGTTGGTGTCCCAGAATCGCCAGCGGCGCCGGAGCGGTGCGCGGCGCGCCCTGGAGCGCAGCCGCAGCTGCAGCGTGCCGCACAGCTGCAGCAGCTCGGCGGCCAGCGCATGCTTGAACCACAGCACGCCGGCCACCCACAGCAGCAGCGCCCCGAAGCCGGCGGCCAGCAGCTGCAACAGCCCCGCTGGCAGCGCCATGCGCGCAGCCAGCGGGGCCAGCACCGTCAAGCCCGCCAACGCAGCGCTGCGCACCACCGCCGCGCACTGCGGTCTAAAGGGCAGCCCGCCCAGCCGCGCCAGACAGCGCCACGTCAGCCAGCTGCGCGCCAGCGTGCCGGCCAATACGCCCCAGGCCACATAATCCAGGCCCAGCGGCGCGGCCACCAGCAGCGCCGCGATGCGCAGCGGCACCGACACCGCGTCCAGCCGCGCCTGTGCCCGCACGTGTCCGCCCGCCAGGAACAGATAGCGGGCCATGCTGAACATGCTATACAGAGCGGAAGCGCCGCACATGACCTGGATCAAAGGCACTGCGGCGTCCCATTGATCGCCGTATAACAAACGCACCAGCGGCAGCGCCATCAGCCCCAGGCAGGCAAAAAATGGCCAGGCCAGCGCAGTCATGCAGCCGATGGTCTTCAGGTAGGCTTGCCGCGCGTCCTGTCCGGCGCGCGACTGCGACGCGTACAGCGCGTACGCCACCGGCGACACCGCGCTGGTGATGGCCTGGTTGAAGATGCTGATGACGCTTTGCGCCTTGCCATAGATGCCGGCGCCCGCCATGCCGATCAGCTTGCCCACGATCAGGTCCGGCGCCGCCACGCCGGCCTCGTCGATCAAGCCGCCCCCTGCCGCGTAGCCGCCGAAACGCAGCACACCGCCCGCGCCACGCCAGTGCGGCAGCCATGGCAGGCCGGGCGGCCGAACCGCCATGCTGGCCAGCAGCGCCGCGCCACTGGCGGCCACCGCGCCGCAGGCCAGGCTAAGGCTGCCCCAGCCTTGCCAGGCCAGCCAGATCGAACCAGCCGCCTGCGTTGCCGCGCCGCTGGCGTTGATGGCGAGGATGGCGCCGAAGCGCATTTGCCGCCGCAGCATGGCGATCGTGAGCGCGGTAAACGGCACCATCAGGAAATTCAGCGCCAGCAACTGCAGTACCGGCCGCAAGCCCGGCGCGCTGTAAAAGCGCGCCAGCGGCGCGGCCGCCAGCAGCACCAGCAGGCCCAGCGTCCAGGCGCTGCCCACGCTGACGCACAGCGCCGCCCTCAGCTTGTCCCGGGTCAGCTCCTTTTCCTGCATCAGGTACTGGCCCACGCCGAAATCGCGCAGCACCTGGGCCAGGCCGGCCAGCACGGCGGCGATCGAATACAGGCCGACCTCGGACGGTGTCAGCAAGCGCCCCAGCACCATGCTGCCGCCCAGTGCCAGGCCCAGCAAAATGTAGCGCTCGCCAAACGACAGCGCCAGCGAACGCCGCACGGCCATCGGGGCCGGCGGCGCCGCCGGCGCTTGCGCCGGCCTGCTCACACCAGCCCGCGGTAAAAGGCGTGCACCATCTGGCCGACCTGTTCCTGGCTGTACAGGCGCTCGACTTCGTGCCGTCCGCTGCGCCCCATGCAGGCGCGACGCTGCGGGTCGCGCAGCAGCGCCGCCACCGCGCGGCTCAGCGCATCCGCATCGTCCAGCGGCGCCAGCAGCCCGCCGGCGCTGCCGCGCAACACATCGGCCGTTCCCGGCACGTCGGTGCCGACGGCCGGCACGCCGCACGCCATGGCTTCGATGGTGGCAATGCCGAAGCCCTCGTTACGGCTCAGCAGGATATGCACGTCCAATCCCGGCAGCAAGCGTTCGACCGCGTGCTGGAATCCGGCGAACACCACGTACTCGGTCAGTCCCAGCTCGGCCGCCTGGCGCCGCAGCGCCTCTTCCAGCGGCCCCTCGCCCACCAGCACCAGGTATAGTTGCGGAAACTCCGCCCTGAGCGAAGCGAGCAGTGCCAAGGCCGCGTGGGGCCGCTTCTGGTCCGCCAGCCGCGCCACCGAACCGATCACCAGGCTGCCGGGCGGAATATGCCAGCCGCGTCTGGCCTCGGCGCGCAGTGCGCAAGACGGCCGGAAGCGCCGCGTGTCCACGCCGTTCGGTATCACCGCCAGCCGCGTGCCGGTCGGGATGTAGGGATGGTACAGCGCCATGAAGTGCTGCAGCGCCGATTCCGACACCGCGTAAATGCCGCGCACCGCGCTGAAGGCCTGCGTCAGCAAAGCGCGGTGCCATGCGCCATACTCCACCGGCGGGAAGGCGTTGTGCACGCTGATCACGGCTGGCAGGCCGCAGCGCTGCGCCAGCCACAGCGCCGAGGCGCCGTAGCCGGTCCAGCAAAAGGCCACGTGCACCAGGTCGGCCCGGTAGCGCACCAGCGTGCGCCGGGTCCACAGCGCGGCGCGCAGCCGGTTCAGGCGGCGCCAGCGCCATTGCTCAAAAAACAGCGGCACGCTCAGCACCGAGGCGGCGATGCGCTCGGCCCGCAAGTCGCGGCGCCAGGCGTCGCTGCCCGGGAAGCGGTGCAGCGCCAGCGTGCTGTCGCAGCCGGCCGCGTTCAGGAAACGCGCCTCTTGCGCCATGCGCATCTCCATGCCGCCCAGCGCGCCGGAGTAGCCGGTGATCAGCACCCGGCGTCCGCTGCCCGGCTGGCGGCGCCAGGCCTCGTACAGATACCCGCGCAGATACGCAATTTCCCAGCGCCGCAGGAATTGCTGGTCCGTATCGCGCAGCAGCAGCGCACGCGCCAGGCCCATGCCTTCCAGCGCCAGCCGCTTCCACATCCAGCGCGGCACCCGCAGCAGATAGGGATACGGGCCGCGCCCCGCATGGCTGTCCTGCCGGAATTTGCCCCGGCCAAAGCGCCAGGCCCGCGCCAGGATGTGACCGGCCTCGGCCTGGTGCGCGCGGATATGGTGCGCCACCCGCGCCGCCGGGCAGAACCACGGCAGGAAGCCGGCCTCGCTCAGGCGCCGTGTCAGCTGGGTCTCGCTGCCCATCGCGTATGCGCCGCCGTTCGGTCCCACGCTTTCATCGAAACGGTAGCCGGCCTCGAACACCGCGCGCCGCACCGCCATGTTGGCGCCCCACACCAGCCCGGGAAACACCGGCCCCTCCGGCAAGCTGGGCGAGGTGATGCCGAAGGTCATGCCCAGCGGTACCAGCCGCAGCACCCACTCCGGCGGCGGTTCGGCCCAGTCGGCGACGATGCTGCCGCCAAACACCGCGTAGCCGGGCTGGGCCTGGGCCGCTTCGGCCAGGCGCAGCAGCCAGTCCGGCGCCGGCGTGGCATCGTCGTCGGTAAACACGAACAGCCCGCCGTCGGGTTCAGCGTGCGCCAGGGCGCAGGCCAGGGCGCGGTTCAAGGCCACGTTCTTGCCCGGCCGCGCCTCATGCAGGCAGCACAGGGGCAAGCGCCCGGCATGGCTGTCGAGAATGGCGCGGGTCTGGTCGGTGCTGCCGTTGTCGACCACCAGCAAGCGCCAGCCCTGCGGCGGGATTGCCAAGGCGCAATACGCTTCCAGCACACGCGGCAAGGTGGCGGCGCCGTTGCGGGTCGCCATGATTACGGTAAGCAAGGCGGTTCTCCCCGGTTCGATGGTGCTAACCAGTCTACGGAGCGGCTGCCTGTTGCTCTTTGCGCTTACTCAAACCAGTGCTTGCGCCACCGCAAAGTACCATCCGCCGAGCCGGAGTCAAATGATCCGATGAAGACCGCAAACCGACTCCGCCGCACCGCCGCCCAGCTCGGCTGGCTCAATACCCTGTGCTACGGGCTGGACCGCCTGCTGTCCCGCCTCGGCTGGCGCCTGCGTAAGTACTACTTCGTGGCCCAGCCCATTGCGCAGTCCGCCGCTCCGCGCAAGCCGCGCAAGCCGGCGATCCCGGAGCGCGGCGCCATGTTCACGGTGCGGCTGGCCAGCGCCGGGCGCGACGTCCCGCTGGCCCATCCGCGGCCCCGCGCGGTGATCAGCCAGCGCTTTGCGCAGGGCGCGCAAACGCTGCAGGCCTGGCACGGCGACCAGCTGGCCGGCTTCCTGTGGTTCCTGCCGCACGCCTACCAGGAAGACGAGGTGCGCGCGCGCTACCGCCTGGCGTCGGCCCAGTCGCTGTGGGACTTCGACGTATACGTGGCGCCCGATTACCGGCTTGGCCCCTTGTTCCGCCGCCTGTGGAGCGAGGCCCATGCCATGATGCGCAGCCAGGGCATGCGCTGGACCTGCAGCCGCATTTCCGCCTACAACCCGGCCTCGCGCGGCGCCCATGCGCGGCTGGGCGCGGTCACGCTCGGTTCGGCCGTCTTCCTCACCTGCGGCGCATGGCAATGGACCTTCGCCACCCAGGCGCCTTATTTTCACCTGTCACGCAACCCCGCCGCCTTCCCCGAGCTGCTGTTCGACACCAGCACGCTGGAACCCGGCGCCAACCCGGAGCCGCCATGCCCTGTCTCGACGAACTGAACGACATCCTGCGCACCACGCTAGCGCTGCCGGCGCTGTCCATGGAAGCGGCCACGCCGCTGCTGGGCGCGCTGCCCGAACTCGATTCAATGAGCGTGGCCAGCGTCATCGCCGCGATCGAGAGCCAGTTCCACATCCAGGTCGAGGACGACGAAATCAGCGCCCGCCATTTCGAAACCCTGGGCAGCCTGGCTGCCTTCGTGCAATGCAAGCTCGCGGACTAGCCCATGAAACCGAATACCGCCATCTTGCTCGCTTCCGGCCTCGCGCTGCTGGCCCTGATCGCCGCAGCGGCGCCGGCCCGCGCCGACTGCCCGCCCTACGTCAAGACCGAGGTCGGCGGCGACTACAACGACGCCAACGACCGCCAGGATTTGCAGGTGGTCGAGAGCTACCATTTCACGCCCGCCGTGGAAAGCCTGAAGCATGGCAACCGCAGCTATCTGGGCGGCGACCTGTCGTACACGCTGGAGCACTTCCCGAATCACCCCCGCGCGCTGAGCTCGCTCGCCAAGCTGGCGCTGCGCGACAAGAACATGCAGCCGCAGGGCGCCAAATTCAGCGCCGACTGCTTTTTCCAGCGCGCGCTGGGCTACCGGCCCAAGGACGCCAAGGTGCATTCCATCTATGCCGGCTTCCTGCTGGCGCAGGACAAGCTTGACCTGGCGCGCGAGCACCTGGACATCGCAGTGCAACTGGAGCCGGAAAACGCCACCAGCCACTACAACCTGGGCTTGCTCCATTTCAAGAAGAAGGACTACGCCGCCGCGCGCCAGTCCGCCGAGCGCGCCTACAGCCTGGGCTTCCCCCTGCCCGGCTTGCGCAACAAGCTCACCGCTGCGGGCCAGTGGCGGGACTAGGCCGCGCCGGAGGGCGCCTACTTGATGCCGTGGTGGCTCATCAGGTCATATAGCGTCGGGCGGCTGACACCCAGCAGTTCCGCGGCGCGCAGGATGTTGCCGTCCACCCGCGCCAGCGCCTTGATCATTACCCTGTACTCGGCCGCGTCGCGCGCGCGCCGCAGATCGATGTTCTCCTCTTCCTGGCCCGCCACATGCGGCAGCCCCAGGTCTTCCAGCGTGATTTGCGATCCTTCGGCCATGATGACGGCGCGCTTGATGCAGTTTTCCATCTCGCGCACATTGCCCGGCCAGGCGTAGGCATCGATCGCGGCCAGCGCCTCCGGCCGGAAGTGCAGCGTGGGCCGGTGTTCGCTGACGCAGAAGCGGTTCTTGAAATGCTGGGCCAGCAGCACCCGGTCGCCCTCGCGCTCGCGCAGCGGCGGGATCGCCAGCACGATTTCACTCAGGCGGTAGTACAAGTCCTCGCGAAACTGCCCCTGCTCGGCCAGCGCCTTCAGGTTGCGGTGCGTGGCGCACACCACCCGCACGTCGACCGCGATCTCGGCCCGGCCGCCCACCCTTTCAATCACCCGTTCCTGCAGGAAGCGCAGCAGCTTGGCCTGCAGCGGCGCCGCCATGTCGCCGATCTCGTCCAGGAAGAAGGTGCCGCCATGCGCCAGCTCGATCTTGCCCAGGGTTTGCCGCACGGCGCCGGTGAACGCCCCTTTTTCGTAACCGAACAACTCGCTCTCCAGCAAGTGCTCCGGGATCGCCGCGCAATTGATGGCGACGAAGCGCCGCTCGCGGCGCCCGCTGAGCCGGTGCAGGCCGCGCGCCACCAGTTCCTTGCCGCAGCCGGAGTCGCCCAGCAGCATCACGCTGGCCGACGAGGGCGCCACCTTCTCCACGCTGCGGCACACCTTGAGCATGCCGGGATCGCGGCTGATGATGCCGGCCAGCGGTGAGTCGGCCTCGATCTGCAGCATGCGCTGGTTGTCCTGCTGCACGCCGTGCAGGAAGAAGGCGCGCTGGATCACCAGCCGCAGCAGGTCCGCATCGAGCGGCTTTTGCTGGAAGTCGTAAGCGCCCATGCCGACCGCCTTCAGCACATTGCCGCGGTCCTGATTGCCGGACAGGACGATGACCTTGGTCTCCGGCGCCGCCGTGATGATGTCGCGCAGCAGCGCCAGCCCCTCGGAGGCGCCGTCCGGGTCCGGCGGCAGGCCGAGGTCCATGGTCACCACGCAGGGCTGGTGCCGCCGCAGCTGGGCCAGCGCCTGCTCGCGCCGGTCCGCGACCAGCACGTCGTATTCGTCCAGCCCCCAGCGCAACTGCTTCTGCAAGCCCGGATCGTCCTCCACCACCAGCAATTTCTTTCTTGGCATGGTCGCTCCACAAATGTCCAGATAGGTCCAGATAGGGTCAGGCCGCCGCCTCGGCCACGGCGTACAGCGGCAGCGACACCCGGAACGTGGTGCCGCGCCCGCACTCGCTGCTCACTTCCAGCCGCCCGCCGATGCCGCCCAGGTATTCGCGGCTTTCGAACACGCCGATCCCCATGCCCGCCGCCTTGGTGGTGTCGAACGGCCGGAACAGGCGCTCGCGGATGAATTGCTCGCTCATGCCGGCGCCACTGTCGGACAGTTCGATCAGCGCGCTGTCGCCGTCGCGGCGCAGCAGCAGCGTCACACTGCCGTCGGGCGGCGTGGCTTCGATGGCGTTGAGGATCAGGTGGCCCAGCACGCGCTCCAGGCGGGTCCAGTCAGCCACCACGTGCAGGCTGGGGTCGAGCACCGTCAGCTGCGGGCGCGGCCGGGCGGCGGCGCGCGCCTGCACCGCTTGCGCCAGCACCTGGGCCAGCGGCAGGGGCACGTTGCGTTCCGGCGTGTCGCCGCGGCTGAGCTTTTGCAGCAGCAGCGTCATCTTGCGCACCGAATGGGCCAGGGTGTCCAGCATGTCCTGCTGGAACTGCGGATTGGCCTTGTGGCGCCCGGCGTTGGCCAGCAGCAGCGACAGCTGCGACACCAGGTTCTTCAGGTCGTGCACCACGAATGCCGACATGCGGTTGAGCGACTCGAACTGGCGCGCCACGGCCAGCGCATCGGACGATTCCTGGTGCGCCAGGTAACTGGCGGCCTGGCTGCCTGCAATCTTGAGCAGATCGCGCACTTCCCAGTTCAGCTCCAGCGCGGTGCGCGGCTGGGTCAACGCCACCAAGCCATACAACCGCCCGTGCAGCATCAGCGGCACCAGCAGCCACAGCTGCGGCACGCCCTGCAGCCACAGCGGCAGCTCCAGTCCGGCGTAGCGCTCCGGCTGCGCCAGGGTTTCCGGCACGTCCAGCACCCACTGGCGCTGCTCGAGAAACTGGCAGAAGGCGGCGCTGGTGTCGCCGTGCTGCCGCGCCAGGTTCCAGCTGGCCGCCGCCTCGCAGCGGTCGCCCGCCGTGTCGTGCCGCCGCAGCCACAAGGCCCCGGCTGGACTCTCCACCAGCGCGGCCAGCGCCTGCACCACGCGCAGTCCCAAATCCGGCCCATCCAGCGACAGCGTGCGCGTAAAGCGCTGCCACTCCTCGCGGTAGTCGAAACCGGTCTGGTAAAAATGTTTGCTGATGAACACTTTTGCGCGGGCGCGCATGGCGCCGGAGAACAGCACGCCTGCCAGTACGATAGCCGCGCCAGCCATCCATGCGGCTTGCATCAGCGGCCCCCAGGCCCCGCCGAAGCTGCGCAAGTACCAGGCGCAGCCAGCCATGGCCAGCAGGTACAGGGCGCTGCCGATCAGCGCTGCCGAGCGGAACAGCATCTGCCGAGACAGCGCCAGCCCTACCGTCCAGCGCGGATTGCGCGCAGCCGCCACCGCCAGCAGCGCCGCCGCGAAAGCGCACACCAGCCCGCGCGCCGCCCACAGCTCGCCGCTCATGCGCCGGAACAGCAAGGCGTCGCTGTACAGATAGAAATCGTACGCCAGCATCAGGCCAATGCCGAGACAGGCAAACTTGATGGCCCAGCGCTCGTGCGGCGGCGTACTGCGGTAGAGATGTTCCAACAGCAGCAGTCCGCCGACCGCCAGCACCACGTGGCAGATGAGGGGCAACAAGGCGTCGCGCGCAGCCGGCGCAGCGGACGGGCCGGCGGACGATGCGGCCTGCTGCGCGGTCTCTTGTGTTGCCTGCTGTGCTGCCAGTGGTGCCGCCGCCCGCCCGCCGGCCAGCTCACCATAGGCAAGCGGCAGCAGCGCCACCGCCACTGCCGCCGCCAGCAAGCCCCTGCGGGTGGGACCGCTGCGCGTCAGCAGCGACAGCAGGAATGCCAGCCAGGCGATGGTGCGTGCCGCCTCCAGCGCCTCTGCTACCGGCATCAGCCAGCCTGGCTGCGGGCGCGCGCCCCCCGTCACGGTGCCGGCAACGGCCGCCGCCATCGCGCGGCCCTCCGCTGCAGCGCCGGAGAACGCCGCAGCGGCGGCCGCCGCCGCCCACAGCGCCGTCAACAGACAGGCAGCGACCAGCGGCGTGGCGTGGCGGCCCTGGCGCCATCCGGGCAGCAGCAGCGCCGCCAGCAGAAGGAAGGTGAACGCCGCCAGGGCGTGGCTGGCGCCGGCGGCGAAGGGCGCGGACAAGGTGACCGTCTGCAGCATCATCGGCTCCCCTTGCCCAGCAGCACAACCTGCACCGTGTCGATCAGGATCAGCAGGTCGAGGAACAGACTATTGTTCTTTACATAATACAAATCGTATTGCAGCTTGCGCACCGCGTCGTCCACCGAGGCGCCGTACTGGTAGCGCACCTGCGCCAGCCCGGTAATGCCCGGCTTGATGCTGTGGCGCACATTGTAATAAGGCACCTGTTCGCCCAGCTGCCCGACGAAATACGCCCGCTCCGGACGCGGGCCGACAAAGCTCATCTCGCCGCGGAACACATTCAACATCTGCGGCAGCTCGTCGATGCGCAGCTTGCGTATCCAGTGCCCAACCCGGGTCACGCGCGGATCGTCCTGCGCGGCCCAGCGCGGCTTGCCGTCGCCTTCGGCGTCGCTGCGCATGCTGCGGAACTTCAGCACACTGAACAAACGCCCGTCCTTGCCCACCCGCTCCTGCTGGTAAAACACCGGTCCGCCGTCCTCGGCCACGATACAGGCCGCCGCCAGCAGCATCACCGGCATGGCGGCCAGGCAGATGGCCCCGCTCGCGGCCAGATCGAATGTGCGCTTCACACTTGCACGGAGGAAACTCTGGTCGAAGCCGCCGCCAAAGATCAGGTAGCTCGGCTGCAATGTATCGATGCGGATCTGGCATGCTTCGCGCTCGAAGAAGGCGGCCGCGTCCACCACCCGCACGCCGCCCAGCACACATTCGAGCAATTGCCGCACCGGGTAGGCGCCGCCGCGCCGGTCGCCCAGCGACACCACCACCTCGCCTGCGCCGTGCGCGCGCGCCAGCTCCAGCAGCGACGGTCCGGCCGGCAACAGGCAGGATACGGCCACCCGGCGCTCCTCGCCCGGCACCGACACGCAGCCCACCACGTGAAAGCGCTGAAAGCCTTGCTTGCTGACCGCCAGTTGCATGCATTCCTGCGCCAGCGCGCCATCGCCCAACAGGATCAGCCGGTCTGCCATGCGGTCGGTGCGCACCGTGGAAAACAGCAGCAGCCGGGTCAGCAGCACCGTCGCGCCGCCCAGCAGGAAGGCGAACGCGCCCAGCTGCGCCACGCGCAGTGCGGGCAGCATGCTGGACAGCGCGCTCAGCATCCCGAACGCCAGCAGCAGCGCCGGCACTATGCGCAGCAGCGTCTGGCGCAGCGCGTGGCCCGGGTGCAGCCGGAAGTCGGACTGGTACATGCCCAGCGTGCCCATGCTCAATACGATCAGCAGTGCAAACAGCAGCGCGCTCCAGTACACGCTGCCCGGCTTCACGGCGCGCTGCGCCTCGGCCAGCCAGGCCAGCGACGCCAGCCCGGCCGTGGCCAGCAACAGCATCACCTCCATCAGCAGCAGGATAAAGGCCATGCGCGGAACATAATGGTTGAAGATACGGATCACGGCTCACTCCCGCGCCCGTCGGATGGGCGCCCGCGCCACCGCGCCTGCAGTGGTTCAGCCATGATGCCGCGCACATTCGGCATGCGTCTTGAGCCGCGACAAGCCCGGCGCGCAGCAAACCCGCGCCAGATCAACATCGTGCGTAAAAATGGCCGGCGCATGACGCCTGGCGGCAAATCGTCTATAGTCTTGCTTCCCTACTCAGCAATGTGAACCGTGAACCATGAAATTTGATGTTGCGATTGTCGGCAGCGGCCTGGCCGGCCTGTCGGTGGCCTTGCACCTGGCCGAAACGCGCAAGGTGGCGATTATTTCGAAACGCGAGCTGCTGGATGGCGCCAGCAACTGGGCTCAGGGCGGCATTGCCGCCGTGCTCGACTCGGGCGACAGCCACGACCAGCATATTGCCGACACCCTGGTGGCGGGCGGCGGCCTGTGCGACGCCGATGCCACCCGCTTCATCGTGGAAAACGGCCGCGCCGCCATCGAATGGCTGATCGAACAGGGCGTACCCTTCACGCGCGACGACAGCGCCGAGCTCGGTTTCCACCTGACACGGGAAGGCGGCCACAGCCAGCGCCGCATCATCCACGCCGCCGACGCCACCGGCCACGCGGTGCAGGTCACGCTGGAACAAAAAGTACGCGCCCACCCCAACATCAGCCTGTTCGAGCACCACTGCGCGATCGATCTGATCACTTCCGACAAGCTGGACGCCAAGTCGCAGCACCGCAACCTGCAGCCCAAGTGCCACGGCCTGTACGTGCAGGACGTGCGCAGCGGCGAGGTGCACACCGTTGCCGCCGAGCACACCGTGATGGCCACCGGCGGCGCCGGCAAGGTTTATCTGTATACCACCAACCCGGACACCGCCAGCGGCGACGGCATCGCCATGGCATGGCGCGCGGGCTGCCGGGTCGCCAACATGGAATTCATCCAGTTCCATCCGACCTGCTTGTACCACCCTTACGCCAAGTCCTTCCTGATCACCGAAGCGATCCGCGGCGAAGGCGGCCTGCTGAAACTGCCGCCCGAAGCGGGCCCGGCGGCCGGCATGCGCTTCATGCTGGCGCACGACGAGCGCGCCGAACTGGCGCCGCGCGACGTGGTGGCGCGCGCCATCGACTTCGAAATCAAGAAACGCGGCCTGGATTATGTGCACCTGGACATCAGCCACAAGCCGGCCGCCTGGCTGATCGAGCACTTCCCCACCATCTATGCGCGCTGCCTGGAGCTGGGCATCGACATCACCAAGGAGCCGATCCCCATCGTGCCGGCCGCGCACTACACCTGCGGCGGCGTGGTAACCGACCTGCAAGGCCGCACCGACCTGCCCGGCCTGTACGCCGTGGGCGAAACGGCCTGCACCGGCCTGCACGGCGCCAACCGCCTGGCCTCGAACTCGCTGCTGGAATGCGTGGTGATCGGCCGCGCCTGCGCGCAAGATATCGAAAGCAAGGAACGGGTGGGCGCCCCTTACCTGCCGGACTGGGACGAGAGCCGGGTGACCGATGCCGACGAGGAAGTGGTGATCGCCCACAATTGGGACGAGCTGCGCCGCTTCATGTGGAACTATGTCGGCATCGTGCGCACCACCAAGCGCCTGGAGCGGGCGCAGCACCGCATCGCGCTGCTGAAGGAAGAGATCGACGAGTACTACCGGAATTTCCGCATCACCAGCGACCTGCTGGAGCTGCGCAACCTGGTGGACGTGGCCGGCCTGATCGTCAACAGCGCGCTGCAGCGCCGCGAGAGCCGCGGCCTGCACTTTAGCCGCGACTATCCGGAAACGCTGCCGAAGGCGCTGCCCAGCATCCTGACGCCGACCCGGCGTTAAGGAATATCCACGTCGTAGCGCAGGCTAAGGCGCTTCAGCTCGCCGCTTTCGATCAAGGCGTCGAACGCGCTGTCAAAGCTGGCGCGGATGGCGTCGTGGCTGGCGCGCCTGGGAAAGGCGAAATAGCCGTCCTGCACCTGGATCACCTGCGGCAGCGCCAGCACCTGCCCGTTCAGCTTCAGCGCCGCCAGCACCGGCTCGGTATTGCGCCGGTTGCTGGCGAACAGGGCCACATGCTTGTAGGTCAGCATCAGCAGCCCGTTTTCCACGTTGTTGGCCACGCTGATGCGCAGGCGCGGACGGGCCGCGTCGAAGCCGGCGCCGTAGGCCCAGCCGTTCATGACCACGATGGATTTGCCTTCCAGCGCCGCGTAGTCGCCCTGCCAGCCGTGCCCCGCGCCGGCCAGCGTGTAAAACACCATGTCGTCGCGGTAAAAGGCCGAACGCGAAAACGCCATCCGCTCCAGCCGCTCGGCCGATTTGTAGGGCCCGACCAGAATATCGGCCAGTCCCTGCGCCACCATGGCCTGCGCCCGCGCCCACGGATACAGCTCGAAACGCACCGTGTCCTTGTTGCGGCGCGCCACCATGCGCACTATGTCCGGCCCCATGCCGGTAAATTCGCCGTCCGCGCGGCGCTCGTACACGCGCTCGAAATGGGCGCCGACCACCACCAGCTCGCGCGCACCGGCGCCGGCCGCCGCCAGGGCCAGCGCCAGGACCAGCGCGGCAGCCGCCGCGGCCGGATTGAGTAGTCTGTGCATTGAATCTCCTATGCGCACATGATACCCAAGAGCATGGACTAGTCAAAAGAATTGCATTAACGTATGGTCATGACAACACATGACCACCTTCGCGCCGCCCGCCTGGACGACGTCCCCCGCATGGAAGCGCTGATCGCCGAGGCCGGCATTGCGCTGAGCGCGGGCTACTATACCCCGGAGCAGGCGCAGGCGGTAACGCGCCACGTGTTCGGGGTGGATACCCAGCTGATCGAGGACGGCACCTATTTCATTATCGAGCGCGACGGGGAGGCGGTGGCCTGCGGCGGCTGGAGCAAGCGCGCCACGCTGTTTGGCGCGGACCGCACCAAGACCGGGCCGGACCGCCTGCTCGACCCGGCGCACGAGGCCGGCCGCATCCGGGCCTTCTTCGTGGCGCCGTCGGCCGCCCGGCAAGGCTTGGGCCGAATGCTGATGGAGCATTGCCAGCGCGCAGCGGCTGCGCAGGGCTATCTGACGCTGGAACTGGCGGCCACCATGCCCGGCGTGCCGCTGTACCTGGCCAGCGGATTCGAGGTCGTCGAACCGTTTGAAATTACGCTGCCGGGCAGCGTCAGCGTACCGCTGGCCCGGATGCGCAAGCCGATAGGCTAGCGTCCGCTCAGGCGTTGAAGCCCTTGCCTTCGGCAGCGAGCTTCACCAGCAGCGGCGCCGGCTTCCACGCTTCGCCGTGGCGCCCGCGCGCCAGGCGCTCTATGGTGCCCAGCACGTTCGGCAGGCCCACTGTGTCGGCGTAGAACATCGGACCGCCACGGTGCAGCGGGAAGCCGTAGCCGGTCAGGTAGACCATGTCGATATCGGAAGCGCGCATGGCAATGCCCTCTTCCAGGATCTGCGCGCCTTCGTTCACCAGCGCGTACACCAGGCGTTCGACGATCTCCTGGTCGCTGATCTTGCGGCGCACCACGCCGATGTCTTGCGAATGCTTGACGATCATGGCGTTGACCTCCTCGTTCGGATAGGCCTTGCGGTCGCCTGCCTTGTAATCGTACCAGCCGCCGCCGGTCTTCTGGCCATAGCGGCCCATTTCGCACAGCAGGTCGGCGGTCTTCGAGTAGGTGATCTCGGGCGATTCCACATAGCGGCGCTTGCGGATGTACCAGCCGATGTCGTTGCCGGCCAGGTCGCCCATGCGGAACGGCCCCATGGCGAAGCCGAACTTTTCCACCGCCTTGTCCACCTGCTCCGGCAAGCAGCCCTCTTCCAGCAGGAAGCCGGCCTGGCGGCTGTACTGCTCGATCATGCGGTTGCCGATGAAACCATCGCACACGCCCGACACCACGCCGGTCTTCTTCAGTTTTTTCGACAGCGCCAGGGTAGTGGCCAGCACGTCCTTGCCGGTGGCCTTGCCGCGCACGATTTCCAGCAGCTTCATCACGTTGGCCGGGCTGAAGAAGTGGGTGCCGATCACGTCCTGCGGACGCCCGGTGAAGGCGGCGATCTGGTCCACGTCCAGGGTCGATGTGTTCGACGCCAGGATGGCGCCCTGCTTCATCACCTGGTCCAGCTTGCGGAACACGGCTTCCTTCACGCCCATGTCCTCGAACACGGCCTCCACCACGATATCGGCGTCGCCGATTTCCTCGTAATTCATGGTGCCGCTGATCAGGGCCACGCGCTGGTCGAACTTCTCCTGCGTCAGCTTGCCCTTCTTCAGCGTGTTTTCATAGTTCTTGCGGATCGTGGCCAGGCCCTTTTCCAGCGCCTCGGCCTTCATCTCCAGGATGGTGACCGGGATGCCGGCATTGGCGAAGTTCATTGCAATGCCGCCGCCCATGGTGCCGGCGCCGATCACGGCAGCCTTCTTGATGGCGCGGATCGGGGTGTCGGCCGGCACGTCCTGCACCTTGCTGGCCTGGCGCTCGCTGAAGAAGGCGTGGCGCAGCGAATTCGATTCGCTGGTCTGGATCAGCTTGAGGAAGCGCTCGCGCTCGAACTTCAGGCCGTCCTCGAACTTCATGCTCACCGAGGCGGCCACGCATTCCACGCATTCCAGCGGCGCCGGGAACGGGCCGGACATGGCTTTTACCGTATTGCGCGAGAACTGCAGGAAGGCTTCGTGGTTCGGGTAGTCCACCTTGCGCTCGCGCACTGTCGGCAGCGGGCGCGCATCGGCGACTTTGCTGGCGAAGGCAAGCGCCGATTCCAGCAAATTGGCGTCGGCCGCGAACACTACGTCGAAGATGGCGGTCTTGGCCAGCTTCTCGGACGCCACCGGGGTGCCCGAGACGATCATGTTCAACGCCATTTCCAGGCCCAGCACGCGCGGCAGGCGCTGCGTGCCGCCGGCGCCGGGCAGCAGGCCCAGTTTCACTTCCGGCAAGGCAATCTGCGCGCCCGGCATGGCGACCCGGTAATTGCAGCCCAGCGCCAGCTCCAGCCCGCCGCCCATGCAAACGGTGTGAATGGCCGCCACCACCGGCTTGGTCGATTCCTCCACCGTGCGGATCAGGGAATGCAGGCTGGGCTCGGCCAGCGCCTTGGGCGAGTTGAATTCCTTGATGTCGGCGCCGCCGGAAAAGGCCTTGCCCGCCCCCGTGATGACGATGGCCTTGACGGCATCGTCCGCCAGCGCCTGCTGCATCCCCTGCACCGCTGCGCTGCGGGTGGCGTGGCCCAGGCCGTTGACCGGCGGGTTGTTCAGCGTGATGACGGCTACGGAGCCGTGAACCTGGTATTCGGCACTCATGTCTCTTCCTTCTTGTAAGTGTAAATGTTCAGTGGGGAGCGGCTTGCTAAGGCCTCACTATACCTCAAAAAAACGCACGGTCGTGTTATTTTTTGACGGGTGCGCAAGCGGCGGCGCGCCACCCATGCCATCCTGCAAATCGTTTCGCAGGAAACATACACCGTAATTGATCATTCTCTATATGCCGCTTGCCTTTATGTTGTACCGGGAAAATAATGATGAGGATCAATTTGCTGTGCGCCGCAATATGAATTCTCACCAAATATAACAAGTGGTTATCAATCCGCTAGTAACACATCCTGTTATAACGCAGGAATTAACATTTAAGGAATCGCCATGGACATGAATGCCCCTAGCCAAATCCAATCCCAAGACCTGGATCTGCAAGCAATCAACGCCGCGCTGAACCGTGTACAGGCCGTGATTGAATTCGACCTGGAAGGCAATATCCTGCATGCGAACGAGAACTTCCTGCGCACGCTAGGGTATACGCTGGAGGAAGTACAAGGCAAGCATCATTCCATGTTCTGCGAACCGGAATACGTGAAGACGGCCGAGTACCGCAACTTCTGGCTGCGCCTGGCTGCCGGAGAATTCGAGCAGGCCGACTACAAGCGGCTGGGCAAAGGCGGCCGGGAGATCTGGATCAGCGCCTCCTACAATCCCATCATGGACGGCAGCGGCAAGCCCTACAAGGTGATCAAATTCGCCACCGACATCACCGCCGCGCGCCAGCGCAGCGCGGAGTACGAGAGCAAGCTTACCGCCATCGGCAAGGCCCAGGCAGTGATCGAGTTCGACACCAATGGCTGCGTACTGGAAGCCAATGAGAACTTCCTGAAAGTAATGGGATACACGCTGGAAGAGATTCAAGGCGAGCACCATCGCATGTTTTGCGAACCGGACTACACCAATAGCCTGGAGTACAAGAAATTCTGGCAAAAGTTAAATCGGGGTGAATTCGATTGCGGCCGCTACAAGCGGATTGGCAATGGTGGCAAGGAAATATGGATACAAGCCACATATAATCCTATTCTGGATTTGAATGGCAAACCATATAAGATAGTGAAATTTGCCAGCGACGTCACCGAGCAGGTACGACTGGAACACAGCACCAAGGTCAAGGCCGAGTCCGACGGCCGCAAGGTCGACCTGCTGCTGGCCTCCGTGGCCAAGGCCGCGCAAGGCGACCTGAGCTGCAACGTGCAGGTGGAAGGCGACGAACCGCTCGACGAACTGGGACGCGGCATCGGCAAAATGATCACCGACCTGCGCGGCGTGATCGGCAAGGTGGTGACCTCGGCGGGCAGCTTCGCGCAAGCCTCGCAGGCCATCGCGGAACGCTCCAGCGGCGTGGCCACCGGCACCCAGGCCCTGGGCGCCACCGTGGAACAGATGAACGCTTCCATCGACGGCTTGACCAATTCCATCAACTCGATTGCCGAAAACACCGGCAATGCCGACCACCTGGCCAAGGCCACCCAGCACGAGGCGGAAGCGGGCGCCAAGGCGGTGGCCAAGTCGATCGAAGCGATGGAGCTGATCAACCGCTCCTCCGAGGACATCGGCGAAATCGTCAAGGTCATCAGCGAGATCGCCAACCAGACCAATATGCTGGCCTTCAACGCCGCCATCGAGGCGGCGCGCGCGGGCGAGCACGGCCTGGGCTTCTCGGTGGTGGCCGACGAGGTGCGCAAGCTGGCCGAGCGCTCGTCCCAGGCCACCAAGGAAATCTCCAAGCTGATCAACGAGTCGGTCAAGCGCGTGACAGCCGGCAGCGAGATCTCGCGCCAGGCCAGCGACGCCTTCGACAAGATCGTCAGCGGCGTCTCGCGCACCACGCTGGCCATCTCGGATATTGCCAAATCGGCCAACGAGCAGCTGCTCACCGCCAAGGAGGTGAGCACCGCCATCCAGTACATTGCCGAGGAGACGGAAAAGTCGGCCGCCAACTGCGACAGCATTGCCCGCTCCACGGACAAGCTGAAGCAAAGCGCGACCGACCTCAACCACATCGTGTCCGGCTTCGTGGTGTAGGCCGTGGCCAGCGTTGCCGAACTCAGCCCCGTCACACTGGCGGCGCTCATTGCGCTGGTGCGCAAGCACACCGGCATCGCCATGAACGAGCGCAAGAGCGTGCTGCTCGAGCGCCGCCTGCGCCCGCGCATGGCCGCGCTGGCGCTGGGCAGCTACCAGGCCTATATGGAGCGGGTCGAGAGCGACCGCAGCGAAGTGCCGCACTTTATCGACCTGGTAACCACCAACGACACGCAATTCTTCCGCACGCCGCACATTTGGGAGTACCTGGCCAAGCGCTTCCTGCCCGAGTGGCAGCGCAGCCATCCGGACCAGTGCCTGAACATCTGGTCCGCCGCCTCCGCCAGCGGCGAAGAGCTGTATTCGGCCGCCATGCTGTGCGAGGAATTCCAGCTCCTGCACGGCCCTCTGCGCTATCGCATCCTGGCCACCGACATTTCGCAGCAGATGCTGGCGCTGGCGACGGCCGGCCAGTACGGCGGCCGCTCGGTGGAACGGCTGCGGGCCTCGCACCCGGCCCTGTATGCACGCTATTTCGTGTCCAACACGGCTGGCGCCCGCGTGCGGGACGAGCTCAAGCGCAACGTCACATTCTGCCGCCACAACCTGCTGCAGCCGCTGCGGCCCGCCCAGCAGTTCGACCTGATCCTGCTGCGCAACGTGCTGATTTATTTTGACGCGGAACACCAGCAGACCGTGCTCGACTGCGCGCGTCCCAGCATGAAACCGCATGCCCGCCTGATCCTCGGCGAATCCGAAAGCATCCAGCGGCTGGCGTCGGACTACAGCTACGACGCTCCCATGATCTACTCCCTGCGCGCGGGCCAGCCATGACCGCACCGCACGCCAACCAGGCTTGCCTCGACGACAAGCCAGCCCGCGACGCGCTTGCCGGGGAGGCGCTTGCCGGCGGTGAACTGCTGCAAGTCGGCATCGGCCAGCTGAAGGTGGCGGGACGCGCCGGCCAGCTGCAGGCCGTGCTGGGCTCCTGCATCGGTATCGCCTTCATCTGGGAAAAAGGCGGCCGCTGCGGCCTGGCGCACTGCCTGCTGCCCGAACCGCGCGGCGCATGCGAAGCCGCCACCGGGGCCCGCTACGTCAGCCAGGCCGTGCCGTCTCTGCTGCGGCTGATGGGCGCGCGCCAAGCGGACTATCCCGACATCACCGTGGTGCTGGCCGGCGGCGCCAGCATGCTCTGCTCCAAGCGGCTCTGCGTGGGACAGGAGAACGCCGCGGCCGCCCGCAAATACCTCGGCCAGTGCGGCCTGGAGGTGCGCTACTGCGAGCTGGGCGGCCGTCACGGCCGCCAGCTGCTGATCGACTGCGCGCGCCACAGCTACATCATCAAGGACATTACGCCATCGCGCCAGGAAGCCATCCATGAACACCATTGAAAACCTGAACATCCCGCTGCCACCACCCGGCGACGGCGCCGGCCCGCTCCCTGCGGGCACGATGAGCGAGCTGGCCAGCGCCGCCGCCAATGCCGCCGCCGTGGCCGCCTCGGCCGTCAAGGCCGCCTCTGCCTCGGCCGCGGCGACCGAGTTGTACGGCTCCTTCTTCCTCGGCCCCGACGAATTCGCGCTGCCTGCAGTCTGCATCCGCGAAGTGGTCAACCTGCCCGCCAAGATCAGCGCCCTGCCGCTGTCGCCGGCCTACCTGGAAGGCATGTTCACGCTGCGCGGCACGGTGATCCCCATCGTCAACCTGGCACGCCTGTTCAATCCCGGGGCGGGCCCGGCCGTGGCCGGCAACAAGGTCGCTATCATCGAGCACCAGGACGTGCTGGTCGGCATGCTGTTCGACGACACCGGCGAGATCCTGCGCGTACGCCCTGAACAGCGCAGCGTGCTGCAGTACGCGCCCGGCGCCACACCCGGCGTGATCGCCGGCGCCATCCTGCTCGACCAGGGCAACCGCCTGCTGCAGGTGCTGGACGCGAACCAGCTGGTGCGCATCGAAAACGTGCCGCAGGTGCTGTCGCTGCGCGCCAGCGGCCAGCAGCGCCTGCAGCGCGCGCAGGCGCAGGGCGAGCGCCGCCGCTGCGTCAGCTTCCGCTCGGCAGGCACCAGCTTCGCCTTCGAGATGGCTGCCATCCAGGAAATCGTGCGCGTGCCGGAACTGCAGCCTTCGGTACTGGCCGGCAAACTGTGCCTGGGGCGCATGAACTTCCGGGGCAACCCGGTCGCCGTGGTCGACTTCGCCGCCTTGCTGAGCGCCGGCGCGTCCACCCGCAGCAGCGACGCGGCCGACCCGGACCAGCGCATCGTGGTCACCCGCATCGGCGACGCCACCATCGCCTTCCTGGTCGACTCGGTCGACAGCATCATCCATTTCTACAACGACGACGTGCTGCCTATCCCGCTGCTGAGCAAAGCGCGGGCCGGGATGTTCGGCGGCTGCCTGTCGCGGCCCGATGCGCGCCCCGAACAGCACGACGTGATCCTGCTGGACCACGCCGGCATCTTTTCCCACAGCGAGATCGCCGAAATGCGCCAGGGGCACGCCAACCTGTACCCGCTGGACGGCCAGCATGGCGCCGCTCACGGCAAAGGCAGCTGCCACGGCGCCCGCAAGGTCTATCTCACCTTCCGCATCGAACAGGCATTCGCCGTGGAAATCACGCAGGTGCGCGAGATCATCAAGTTCTCCGACAACATCACCCGCCCGCCGGGCACCCCCGACTACATGCGCGGCGTGCTCAACCTGCGGCAACTGATGGTCAGCGTGATCGACCTGCGCAGCCTGTACGGCATGCCGAACATGGAGCCGACCGAACAGTCGCGCATCCTGATCGTCGAACGCGGCCAGGAACGCTACGGCCTGCTGGTGGACGGCGTGGAAGACATCATCACCGTCACCGACAGCCAGCGCTTCGCAGCGCCGCGCCTGATGCGCAGCGCAACGGCCGGCGCCAGCCTGCAAGGCGACACCGCCGAAGTGATCAACATCGAGAAAGACGACGGCAGCCGGCTTTCCTTCAGCGTTTTCGACTGCGGCAGCCTGATCGACAAGCTGGCCCGCCTGCTGCCTTAGCCCGCCGTTCCGCTACACCTCCAGCCACTCCTTGCGCACGGCCGCGTCGGCGCGCAAGGCGGCCGGCGTGCCCTCGAACACGATGGCGCCGTGGCCCATGACGTAGACGCGCTGCGAAATCTCCATCGCAATGGCCAGTTTCTGTTCCACCAGCAGCACCGAGATGCCGCGCTCCTTCAGCGCCAGCAGGTATTCGGCCACCAGCGCCACGATCTTCGGCGCCAGCCCCTCGGTCGGCTCGTCGATCATGATCAGGTCCGGATCGCCCATCAGCGTGCGGCACAGGGTGAGCATCTGCTGCTCGCCGCCCGACAGCACGCCGGCTGCCACCGCGCGCCGCTCCTGCAGGCGCGGGAACATGCGGTACATGTCGTCCAGGCTCCAGCGGCCCGCCGCGCCGCTCTTCTTCTGTCCCAGCACCAGGTTCTGCTCCACGGTCAGCGTCGGGAACACGTCGCGGTTCTCCGGCACGTAGCCCAGGCCCTGGTGCGCGATCTGGTAAGCCTTCAAGCCCAGGATCTCCCGCCCCTTCAGCTTGACCGAGCCGGTGGCGTTGACCTGTCCCATGGCCGCCTTCACCAGCGTCGAACGCCCGGCGCCGTTGCGTCCCAGCAGGCTGACGATCTCGCCCGGCTTCACGTGCAAGTCCACGCCGTGCAGCACGTGGCTCTTGCCATAGTAGGCGTGCAGCTGGCGGATATCGAGCATGCGGTCCTCGCCCATGCGTTCCGGGTTCATGCCTTCCACCGTCATGCCGCCTCCTCGTGGCCGCCCAGGTAGGCCGCCTGCACTGCGGCGTTGCCGCGTATGCGTTCCGGCGTGTCGCAGGCAATCACTTCGCCGTACACCAGCACCGCGATCTTGTCGGCCAGGCCGAACACCACGCTCATGTCGTGCTCCACCATCAGCAGCGTCTTGCCCACAGTAACCTTGCGGATCAGCTCCACCGCCGCGTCCGACTCGGAGCGGCTCATCCCGGCGGTCGGCTCGTCCAGCAGGATCACGCCGGCGCCGCCGGCGATGGTGATGCCGATCTCCAGCGCGCGCTGCTCGGCGTAAGTCAGCACGCCGGCCAGCACGTGGCGCTGGCGCTGCAGTCCGATCTCCTCCAGCACTTGCTCGGCCCGCTCGTGCGCATCGCGCAGCTTGCCCAGCCGGTGCCAGAACGAATACTTGTAACCCAGCGACCACAACACAGCGCAGCGCAGGTTCTCATATACCGACAGGTTGACGAACAGATTGCTGATCTGGAAGCTGCGCGACAAGCCCAGCCGGTTGATCTGGTACGGCTTCAGGCCGCTGATGCGCTGCCCGTTCAGCCGGATCTCGCCGCTGCTCAAAGGAAAGCGCCCCGAGATCAGGTTGAACAGCGTCGACTTGCCCGCGCCGTTCGGCCCGATCACCGCACAGCGCTCGCCCTGCGCTATGTTCAGATTGGCGCCCCGTATGATCTCGGACTTGCCAAAGCGCTTGCGCACGTCCAGTAATTCCAGTGCCATCATCGCGCGCTCCTCGTCTGCAATGCAATCGCCGCGCAGGATTCGCCCCACGCCTCGGCAAACACCGGCTGCGCCTTGCGCCAGGCCAGTATGCTGGCCACCAGCAAGCCGCCCGCCACCGCCCACGGCAGCACGGCCTTGGTGTCGACGGCCATGCCGAACAGCTGCTTCACGCTGCCGTTGGCCGATTCCAGCGTCAGGTGGTACAGCATCTCCACCCCCGCCACGAAGCCGATCAGCCCCGGCAGCACCGCCAGGCAAACCCAGCCCAGTGGCCGGGCGACGCGGCCGAATTGGCCGAACTTTGCCGCCCTCAGCAGCAGCATGATCAGGCTGCCCAGCCCGCCCGGCGCGTAGCGCACCAGCAGCACGAAGAACAGGCCCAGGTACAGCTGCCAGGCCGGCGTGAAGTCGGACAGCAGCACCGAGAACAGGATGCCGACGATGGCCCCCAGCAGCGGCCCGAAGAAAAAGCCGATGCCGCCGATGAAGGTGAACAGCAGGATGCTGCCGGATCGGATGGCGCTGACGTTCTCCGCGCTGACGATCTCGAAATTGATCGCCGACAGGCCGCCGGAGACGCCGGCAAAGAAGGACGACAGGATCACCACCAGGTAGCGCACCCACTGCGTGTCGTAGCCGATGAACTCCACCCGTTCCGGATTGTCGCGCACGGCGTTGATGATGCGGCCCAGCGGGGTGTGCGTGTAGGCATAGACGGCGGCGGTGCAGACAAACAGCCAGAACGCGATCAGGTAGTAGACCTGGATCTGCGGCCCGTACGTGATGCCCATTACGGCCCCGCCGATCACGCGGTTGGTGGTGACCCCGCCTTCACCGCCGAAAAAGCCCGGGAACATCAGCGAACTGGCAAACACCAGTTCCACCAGCCCCAGTGTAATCATGGCGAACGTGGTGCCGGCCTTGCGCGTGGTGACGTAGCCGAACAGCACGCCGAAGCCCACGCCCGCCACGCCGCCCACCAGCGGGATCAGGCTGGTCGGGACGGGCAGCTGGCCCGCGCCGGCCATGTTCATGGCGTGGATGGCGAAGAACGCGCCCAGGCCGGAATACACCGCGTGGCCGAAGGACAGCATGCCGCCCTGCCCCAGCAGCATGTTATAGGACAGGCCGAAAATCATCACCGTGCCCATCTGCGACAGCAAGGTCAGGCCGCCGCCCTTGCTGAACACCAGCGGCGCGGCCAGCAGCAGCAGTGCGTAGCCGCTCCACACCAGCCAGCGGCCCAGGTTGAGCGGGGTATATCGTAGTGCTTTCATTCGCGCGTCCCCATCAGGCCCTTAGGGCGGAAGATCAAAATCAGCACCAGCAGCAGGTACGGCAGGATGGCCGCGCTCTGCGCTATGGTCACGTTCAGCAGCGCGTAGGCCGGTGTATCGGGCGTGACGGCCACGCCTGTCCAGCCCAGCAGGTGGGCCAGCGAATAGTCCAGCGCCACGGCCGTGGTCTGCATGATGCCAATCAGCAGCGATGCGACGAAAGCGCCAGCCAGCGAGCCCATGCCGCCGACCACCACCACCACAAAGATGATGCTGCCCACGGTGGCCGCCATGGCCGGTTCGGTGACGAAGGCGTTGCCGCCGATCACGCCGGCCAGCCCGGCCAGCGCGCTGCCGCCGCCGAATACCCACATGAAGATGCGCGGCACGTTGTGGCCCAGCGCTTCGGCCGCTTCCGGGTGCGTCAACGCGGCCTGGATCACCAGGCCGACGCGGGTGCGGGTCAGCACCAGCCAGATGCCGCCCAGCATGGCCAGCGCGACCACCATCATGAAGGCGCGGTAGGCCGGGAAGCTGGTCGAAAACAGCGTGAACAGCGGGCCGTCCAGCTCCTTGGGGATGGCGTACTGCACTGCCGCGCGGCCCCAGATCAGCTGCACCAGCTCCACGATCAGGAAGGACAGGCCGAAGGTAAACAACAGCTCGGGGATGTGGCCGAACCTGTGCAGCGGCCGCAGGCCGTAGCGCTCCACCAGCGCCCCCAGCAAGCCGACGGCGATAGGCGCCAGCAGCAGCGCCGGCCAGAAGCCGACCACGCTGCTGATGGTGTAGGCGATGTAAGCGCCCAGCATGTAAAAACTGGCATGGGCAAAGTTCAGCACGCCCATCATGCTGAAGATCAGCGTCAGTCCGGAGGACAGCATGAACAGCAGCAGTCCATAACTGATGCCGTTAAGCATAGTAAACAGGGTAAATTCCATTGAGGCTCCACGAGAACTCGTAGGGCGGGTTGGCGCGGTGCGCGTCCCCCCTGGTGCCGGCGCGACGACGGGCGGTTACGCGCCATGCGCTAACCCGCCCTACAGCCGCGGCCGGCTGACACCGGCGGCCGGCGGTCAGCCCGGCCGTTTCATCTGGCACGAGGTCGGCTGGCCGGCCACGTAGGCATCGATCTTCTTGTCCATCTTCCAGCCGTAGCCGGTGTTCTCCTGGTCGTACTTGACGTCCTTGCCGTTGACCTTGGTCCAGGTGCCGATATACAGCGGCTGCTGCAGCTGGTGATCCTGCTTCTGCATCATCACGCCGCCGTTCAGCGACTGCGCCTTCATGCCTTCCAGCGCGAACGCCACCTTCACCGGATCGGCGGTCTTGGCGGCCTTGATGGCCTGCGACAGCATGGTGATGATGACGTGGGTCTGCGCGGCGTAGTAGTCGTCGTTGTACTTGGCCTTGAATGCCTCCACCACTTCCTTGCCGTTGAAAGTTTCGTTGTTGATCATCCAGTTGCCGATGATCTTGGTGCGCTCGGCGCCGGCCGCGCCCATGGCCGTCGGCACGCCGGTGGTGATGCCGTAGTAGGTGTAGAAGTTGGCCTTCAGGTCCGCGTCCTTGGCGGCGCGCACCAGCAGCGCCAGGTCGGCGCCCCAGTTGCCGGTGATGACCGAATCGGCGCCGGACGCCTTGATCTTGGCGATATAGGGCGAGAAGTCTTTCACCTGCCCGATCGGGTGCAAATCGTCGCCGGCGATCTTGATGTCGGGCCGCTTGCGCGCCAGGTACTCCTTGGCCGCGCGGCTGACCGCCTGGCCGAAGGCGTAGTTCTGGCCGATGATGTAGACCGACTTGATGTTCTTGTCCGGCGCCATGTAGCTGGTAAGCGCCTCCATCTTCATGTCGGAATTGGCGTCGAAACGGAAATGCCAGAAGCTGCACTTGCTGTTGGTCATGTCCGGATCGATCGCCGCGTAGTTCAGGTAGACGATTTCCTTGCCCGGATTGCGCTCGTTGTGCTTGTTCACCGCGTCCAGCAGCGCCAGGCCCACGCCGGAGCCGTTGCCTTGCGTGATGTAGCGGTAGCCCTGGTCGATGACCGCCTTAAGCTGGGTCAGCGATTCCTGCGGGCTGCCCTTGTTGTCGAAGCCGTTGACTTCGATCTTGTTTTCGCCGGCCCACTTGCCCTTGGTGGCCATGTCGGCGATCAACTGGAAGCTTTTCAGCTGGTTCTGGCCGACCGGGGCGAACGGGCCGGAGAGCGGATCGATGAACGCGATTTTCACGGTCTCGGCCAGCGCGGCCGTGGACAACAGGGTAAGGCTGACAGCAACAGCGAGCTTGCGGTAGGTCATGGTCTCCATCCTTCTTTTGTAGTTGTGGTTGTCCATCTTGCAGCGTCGATTACAACTTTATGCCGTAGGCAGTTTGTACTCCTTATATTGCTCACGCAACTTGTTTTTCTGCACTTTTCCGGTGCCGCCCAGCGGCAGCGCGTCGGCGAAGACCACGTCGTCCGGCAGCCACCACTTGGCGATCTTGCCGTCATAAAAGGCCAGCAACTCCTCGCGGCTCACCTCCATGCCCGGCTTGCGCACGATCACCAGCAGCGGGCGCTCGTCCCATTTCGGGTGCGCGATGCCGATGCAGGCCGCCTGCATCACGGCCGGGTGCGACACGGCGATGTTTTCCAGGTCGATGGTGCCGATCCACTCGCCGCCGGACTTGATCACGTCCTTGCTGCGGTCGGTGATCTGCATATAGCCGTCGGCGTCGATGGTGGCCACGTCGCCGGTCGGGAACCAGCCGTGCTGCAGCGGGTCGCCGCCCTCGTCCTTGTAGTAGGCGGCGATCACCCACGGACCTTTGACCATCAGGTGGCCGTAGCTGCTGCCGTCCCACGGCAATTCCTTGCCGTCGTCGTCGACGATCTTCATGTCCACGCCGTACACCGCGTGGCCCTGCTTGAGCAGGATCTTGCGCTGCTCGTCCTGCGGCAATTCCAGGTGCTTGCCCAGCAATACGCCAGCCGTGCCCAGCGGCGACATCTCCGTCATGCCCCAGGCATGGATCACCTCCACGCCCAGCTCGTCCATCAGGGTGTTCATCATGGCCGGCGAGCATGCCGAGCCGCCGATCACCGTGCGGCGGAAACTGCTGAATTTCAGCTTGTTCTGCAGCATGAAGTTAATCAGGCCCAGCCAGACCGTCGGCACGCCGGCCGAGAAGGTCACTTGTTCGGCCTCGAACAGCTCGTACAGCGACTTGCCGTCCAGCGCCGCGCCGGGGAACACCATCTTGGCGCCGCTCAGCGGCACCGAGTACGGCAAGCCCCAGGCATTCACGTGGAACATGGGCACCACCGGCAGCACCACGTCGCGCGAAGTGACGTTGAGCGCATTCGGCAGCGCCGAGCCGTAGGCATGCAGCACGGTCGAGCGGTGCGAATACAGTGCACCCTTCGGATTGCCGGTGGTGCCGGAGGTGTAGCACAGCGTGCAGGCGGAGTTCTCGTCGAACAGCGGCCAGGTGTAGTCGTCCGAATGGCTGGCGATCAGGTCTTCGTAGCACACCAGGTTGGGAATCCTGGTCTCGGCCGGCATGCGGTCGCGGTCGCACATCAGCACGTAGTGCTTGATCTGCCTGCAATGCGCGGCCACCGCCTCCACGGCGGGCAGGAAGGTCAGATCAAACATCAGCACCTGGTCTTCGGCGTGGTTGATGATGTAGGCGATCTGTTCCGGGTGCAGGCGCGGATTGATGGTGTGCAGCACGGCGCCGGAACCGGACACGGCGTAGTACGCCTCCAGGTGGCGATAGCCGTTCCATGCCAGCGTGGCGACCCGGTCTCCCAGCGCGATGCCCATGCCGTGCAGCGCATTGGCCAGGCGGCGCGCGCGCTGGTGGCAGTTGCGGTAGGTGTAGCGGTGGATGTCGCCCTCGACGCGGCGCGACACGATCAGGCTGTCGCCGAAATGGCGGGCAGCGAATTCCAAGATGCCGGATACAAGCAGGGGCTGATTCATCATCTGCCCCATCAGCGGGCTCTGCGGAAGCGACATTCTGTCTCCTAGGTAACTTTGTCTTTTATGTTATTTCCAAGCGCGAACCCATATTCGTACGTCCGTGCTATTTTCGTCAAACTGTTTCCATGCTGCAGTGCAGCAAACGCCACATTTCGCTGGTCCAGGGGAGCGTTACCAAGTGTAACTGGAATGGCAATGCCCGTGCCACCGCCTAGAATCCCCTCTGTGCGTTAAAATTTGGATTTCACCCACCGCCACTGGAACCGTCATCAAAAAGCTGCCTCTGGACAACTCGTTTGCGAGTCTCCCGCCCTCTTTCTACACCCGCCTGATGCCGACACCGCTGCCCGCCCCCTATATGGTGGCGGTCAGTCCGCCGGCAGCGGCCCTGATCGGCCTGGACGCCGCTGCGCTGGCCGAGCAGCAAGCCATCGACATCCTGGCCGGCAACGCGGTACCCGACACCGCCCAGCCGCTCTCGGCGGTGTATTCAGGCCACCAGTTCGGCGTGTGGGCCGGCCAGCTGGGCGACGGCCGCGCCATCCTGCTGGGCGACGTGGCCACGGCCAACGGTCCGATGGAGCTGCAACTGAAAGGCGCCGGCCTGACGCCCTATTCCCGCATGGGCGACGGGCGCGCCGTGTTGCGGTCATCGATCCGCGAATTCCTGTGCTCGGAGGCCATGGCCGCGCTTGGCATCCCCACCTCGCGCGCGCTGTCCGTCACCGGCTCGGACCAGGGCGTGATGCGGGAAACCGTGGAAACCTCGGCAGTCGTGCTGCGCATGGCGCCCACCTTCATCCGTTTCGGCTCGTTCGAACACTGGTCCAGCCGCCAGCAGCCGGCGCAGTTGAAAGTGCTGGCCGACTACGTGATCGACCGCTTTTACCCGCAGTTGCGCACCGAACAGTATCCATACGCGGCATTCCTGGCCGAAGTGACACGCCGCACGGCCGAATTGATGGCCCAATGGCAAGCGGTCGGCTTCATGCACGGCGTCATGAATACCGACAATATGTCCATCCTGGGCGAAACCCTGGATTACGGCCCGTTCGGCTTCATGGAAGCCTTCGACAGCGGCCACATCTGCAACCACAGCGACCAGCAGGGCCGCTACGCCTACGGCATGCAGCCGCAAATCGGCCACTGGAACTGCTATGCGCTGGGCCAGGCGCTGCTGCCGCTGATTAACGATGTCCCCGCCGCCCAGGCTGCGCTGGACGTCTACCAGCCCGCTTTTGCCGCCAGGATGGACGCCCTGCTGCGCGCCAAGCTGGGCCTGGCGACCGAACAGGACGGCGACCGCGAGCTGATGGACGCCATGTTCGCGCTGCTGCAGGAAAATCACGCCGACTTCACCCTGTTCTTCCGCACCTTGAGCAATCTCAAGACCGATACCGATGAGCAGGACCATGATCTTCGGGATGCGTTCATCAACCGCGAGAGCTTCGACGCCTGGGCCAAGCGCTATCGCGCCCGCCTGCGCGCCGAGCACAGCGACGACGCCGCCCGCAAAGTTGCAATGGACGCAGTGAACCCCAAATACGTGCTGCGCAATTACCTGGCGCAAGTCGCAATTGAGAAAGCGCAAAATAAAGACTTTACGGAAGTCGAACGTTTATTGTCAGTTTTGCTGCGCCCATTCAACGAACAGCCAGAAAATGAACGATACGCGGCTTTGCCGCCGGACTGGGCCAGCCATTTGGAAGTTAGCTGTTCTTCTTAAGAAAGTTTTAAACAATGAACGATAAAGTCGTCAAAACCGATGCCGAATGGCGTGCCCAGCTGGACGCAATGGAATACCAGGTGACCCGCCACGCGGCCACCGAGCGCGCCTTCACCGGCAAGTTCTGGGACCACCACGAGCACGGCATTTACACTTGTGTCTGCTGCAACACGCCATTGTTTGCATCCGATACCAAGTTCGACTCCGGCTGCGGCTGGCCTAGCTATTTCGAGCCGCTGAATCCGGCCAACGTAACCGAGGTGGTGGACCGCTCCCATGGTATGCTGCGTACAGAGATCATTTGTGCCGTCTGCGACGCCCACCTGGGCCACGTCTTCCCCGACGGCCCGCCACCTACCGGATTGCGCTACTGCATTAATTCCGCTTCGTTGCGCTTCGACCCGCAAGATTGACCACCAACGTAATTAACCAGCGTCAATAACAACCATAACAACGGCCTCACCATGAAAATCCTGTTCGACTTCCTTCCGCTGCTGGTCTTCTTCGGCTGCTACAAACTGGGCGGCATGCATCCGGAAGCGGCGCAAGCCTTCGTCAACAACTACATGAGCAGCCTGCTGTACGACGGCACGGCGACGGCAGACCAGGCGCCGATGGTGATCGCCACCATGGCCGGCATCCTGGCCAACGCGGCCCAGATCGTTTACCTGAAGCTGCGCGGGCGCAAGGTCGATTTCATGCTGTGGCTGTCGCTGTTCCTGTTTGTCGTGTTCGGCGGCCTGACCATTTATTTCCACGACGAGATCTTCATCAAGTGGAAGCCAACCATGATCTACTGGTGCTTCGCGATCGGCCTGCTGGTGGCGCGCTACTCGTTCAAGAACAACCTGATCCGCAAAGCCATGGGCGCGCAACTCACCTTGCCGGACGAGGTGTGGGAAAAGCTCAACCTGTCATGGACGCTGTTCTTCGCCGCATTGGGCGCCATCAACCTGTTCGTGGCCTTCGTGCTGTTCAAGTCCGACTTCTCTTCCTGGGTCAGCTTCAAGGCTTTCGGCACCACCGGTTTGACATTCGCCTTCATTATCGTCCAGACTATTTACCTCGCTAAATATATGAAGGACGAAGAAGCATGACCGATCCGCGCATCGCCAAGATTGAACAGCGCCTGCGCGCCGCGCTCCAGCCCGCTGAACTGGTGCTGGAAGACGAATCCGCACTGCATGCCGGCCATGCCGGCGCAGCCTCGGGCGGCGGCCATTACCAGCTGCGTATCGTTTCCGATAAATTCGAAGGCCTTAAACTCGTCACAAGACATCGACTCGTGTATGATTCCGTGCACGATATGATGCGTGGGGAGATACACGCATTGGCCATTACCGCACTGGCACCGTCTGAAGTATGATATGCGCGGAGATTTGGAAACAATGAGAGACAACGCGATCACACAAAATCCGGCTCTCCGCAATTAAGAACTTTACCCCTTAGGATTTGAAATAATGAATTTGAAGCCAGCCCGTCTGCTGATCGCACTTATCGCTGTTGTTGCGGCACCCGCTATTGCCCAGAACCTGGCCGTCGTCAACGGCAAGGCTATCCCGTCGTCGCGCGTGGATGCGGTCGTCAAGCAAGTTGTTGCCCAAGGTCAGCAACCGGATTCCCCACAGCTGCGTGAAGCAATCAAGAAAGAAATGATTGGCCGCGAAGTGCTGATGCAGGAAGCGGAAAAGCAGGGTTACTCCAAGAACGCCGACGTCAAGGCCCAGCTGGAGAACGCACGCCAGGCCATCTTCATCAACGCCCTGGTTGGCGAATACGTGAAGAAGAACCCGGTCAAGGACGCCGACATCAAGGCTGAGTACGACAAATTCGTTGCGCAAACCGGCAACAAGGAATACCACGTTCGCCACATCCTGACCGAAACCGAAGCCGAAGCCAACGCCGTCATCGCCAAGCTGAAGGGCGGCGCCAAGTTCGAAGAACTGGCCAAGACCTCGAAAGACACCGGCTCCGCGGCCAATGGCGGCGACCTGGACTGGGCGACCCCATCGTCCTTCCCGAAAGTATTCTCGGACGCCTTCGTGGCCCTGCAAAAAGGCCAGGTTACCGAGAAAGCCGTACAGACCCCGAACGGCTTCCACGTGATCAAAGTCGATGACGTGCGCGAAGCCAAGCTGCCTACCCTGGAAGAAGTGAAGCCGCAAATTTCGGACGCGCTGACCCAGAAGAAGCTGCAGGCTTACCAGGAAGAACTGGTCAAGAAAGCCAAAGTTCAGTAATTAGTCGGCAGTAAGGAACGGCGCCCTTGTGGCGCCGCTATCATTTGGGCTATGCGCACTGCGCTCCCGTGTTTTTTATAGGATGTGATAATGATTTTGAAGCCAGCCCGCCTGTTGTTAGCCCTGATTGCTGTCGTTGCAGCCCCGGCATTCGCACAAAACGTTGCTACCGTTAATGGCAAGGCCATTCCTGCATCGAAAGTTGAGACCATCGTCAAGCAAGTCGTCGCCCAGGGCAAACAGGCCGATTCCCCGCAACTGCGCGAAGCCATCAAGAAAGACCTGATCGGCCGCGAAGTACTGATCCAGGAAGCCGACAAGCAAGGCGTCGGCACCCGCGCCGAAGTCAAAGCCGCGCTGGAAAACACCCGCCAGAGCATCATCATCAACGCCATGCTGGCCGACTACGTGAAGAAGAACCCGGTCTCCGATGCCGACATCAAGGCAGAGTACGACAAGTACAAGGCACAGGTAGGCGACAAGGAATACCACGCCCGCCATATCCTGGTTGAAACCGAGCAGCAAGCCAAGGACATCATCGCCAAGCTGAAAGCCGGCGGCAAGTTCGAAGAGCTGGCCAAGCAGTCGAAAGACGGTTCCGCCAACAACGGCGGCGACCTGGACTGGGCAGCCCCATCGTCCTACGTCAAGCCCTTCTCCGACGCCATGGTGGCCCTGAAGGACGGCCAGATCACTGAAACCCCGGTGAAATCGCAGTTCGGCTATCACGTGATCAAGCTGGAAGGCTCGCGCGCCGCCAAGCTGCCGTCGCTGGACGAAGTCAAAGGCCAGGTGGCAGAAGCGCTGACCCAGAAGAAAGTTGCCGCTTTCCGCGAAGAGCTGATCAAAAAAGCAAAGATCCAGTAATCTTTGCCTGAAGTTGTATCGGAAATGGCACTTGCACCAAAGTGCCATTTTTCATTTGGGGCGCACAAGGCTACTATTGATGCACGACAACAATAGCAGGAGTGCTTCCGTGAATCTGAAATCCAAAATGACGCTGTGCATAGGCATGGTCTGCCTGTTCTTCGTCTGCGCACTCGGCGTCGCCCTGCAGGGCATGCAGGCCGCCAAGAACCAGTTCCAGAGCTTCCTGGAGCAGGACCAGGCCCTGCTGATGACCGCCACCAATATGTACGCGCAAGGCCTCCAGATGGGCCAGGCGCTGCGCAACGTGGTGCTGGACCCCGCCAACAAGACCGGCCACAAGAACCTGGAAGACGCGGGCGCCGCCTTCAAGGAACACAGCACCACCGCACTCGAGCTGGCGCGCGACAATTCCGCCAACCTGGCCATGTTCCAGAAAGTCTCCGAGTTGCGCAACAAGCAAGCCACCCTGCAAGCCAAGGTCGCCACGCTGGCCAAGGAAGACCAGGCCGCCGCCATCGTCACCCTGAACAAGGAAGAGACGCCGGTATGGCGCGAAATGCGCACTCCGCTGCTCGAATTCATCAAACAGAAGAACGCCGAAGTCAAAGAGACCAAGGCAGCCGTGGTCAGCTCCACCCACCGCATGCTGTTGATCAGCGTCTCGCTCGGCGTTGCCGCCGTGCTGATCGGCGCCGGCATTGCCATCTGGCTGTCCCGCAACGTCATGCACCAACTGGGCGGCGAACCGGACTATGCGGCCAAAACCGCGCACCGCATTGCCAGCGGCGATTTCTCCGTGCGAATTGAAACCGCGCAAGGCGACAACAGCAGCCTGCTGTATGAGATTAAACGGATCCAGGACCACCTGGCTGCCATGGTGCAGCAAATCCGGGCCGGTACCGATACGATTGCCCTCGCCTCCCAGGAAATCGCTTCCGGCAATCTGGATTTGTCCAACCGCACCGAAGAACAAGCCGGTTCATTGGGCCGTACTGCTTCCTCGATGAATCAAATTACCGCGACCGTCAAACAGAATGCCGATAACGCACGCCAGGCAAATGGACTTGCCGCATCCGCTTCCGAGGTTGCACTGAAAGGCGGCGATGTGGTGGAGGAAGTAGTTAAAACCATGAGCTCGATTAACGACTCGTCCCGCAAGATCGTCGATATTATCGGCGTAATCGACGGTATCGCATTCCAGACAAATATCCTGGCATTGAATGCAGCAGTGGAAGCGGCAAGGGCTGGTGAGCAAGGGCGAGGTTTCGCGGTGGTCGCATCCGAAGTCCGGAATCTCGCACAGCGTTCCGCAGCCGCAGCGCGCGAAATTAAAGGCCTGATTGACGATTCAGTTCAGAAAGTGGACGCCGGCAGCCGGCTGGTGGACCAGGCCGGCACGACGATGCAGGAAATCGTCAATAGCGTCAAACGGGTGACGGATATTATGGCCGAGATCAGCCACGCCAGCCAGGAACAAACAGCGGGCATTGAACAAGTTAATATCGCCATTAGCCAGATGGACCAGGTCACCCAGCAGAATGCCGCGCTGGTGGAAGAAGCCGCTGCAGCGGCGGCGTCGATGCAGGACGAGTCATCCAATCTCGCCCAGGTGGTAAGCCGCTTCAAGCTATAAGCCCGCTGCGCGGCAACGGCGCTCTGCGGAGCGCCTTTTTTTCGCCTATCCGATACCAGATTCCGGCATGATCAAGCCAGCTTCTGGCATACTTTAGCCCATGAGCACCGAATTTCTCCAGCAAGTGCAGGCCGCGCTGCAATCTATCGCCGATCCGGACCGAGCAAAAGGAATGCGCGCCTATATGCGCGATCAATTCGAGTACCTGGGCGTCCCAGCGCCGGCGCGCCGCACCGCTTTGAAAATGCAGTTGCGCCAATTAACAGGCAGCGGGCCCGCCCATCTGATTGCGCTCGCAAATAAATTATGGGACCTTCCCGAACGCGAGTACCAATATGCCGCGCTGGACCTGCTGGACATGCACCGCAAAGAACTCGGCATAACAGATATTCCCGCCCTGCTCTCCCTCGTCGTTAAAAGATCATGGTGGGATACTGTGGATGCATTAGCCGGCATCATAGGCAAAGTATTACGCGGCCAACACGAATATATGGACGATGCACTGGCCCATGAGAATTTCTGGATGCGCCGCATCGCCCTGCTGCACCAGCTTGGCTGGCGCGGCAATACCGACAGCGGCAAGCTCTATGCATATTGCCTCGCACTAGCGCATAAAAAGGAATTCTTTATCCAGAAAGCGATTGGCTGGGCACTGAGGGATTATGCACGTCACGCCCCCGATGAAGTTCGCGCCTTCACCCGGAAGCACAAGGACTCGCTGCCCGCACTCAGCTACCGCGAAGCCAATAAGCATATCTGACAGGGATATATTCCGCAGCGCATGGCAACCATTACGTCCGGCGCATTAGCAAGGCAAAGGCGGCCTGCTATTCTGTCCCGATGGACAGACTCTCTACATCAGGCCAGGCCGCATTAACGCCGCCCGGCATCACCAGCCCCGCCGAATGGCAAACGCGGATTGATCTCGCGGCCTGCTACCGGCTATGCGCCCGATTCGGATGGGACGACGGCATATACACCCACATATCAGCCGCCGTTGCCGGCGAGCCGGGGCACTATTTAATCAACCCCTTCGGATTCCGTTTCGACGAAATCCGCGCCTCCAATCTGGTCAAGGTGGACCGCAGCGGCAATATCGTCTGCCGCTCCCAGCACACGGTCAACAAAGCCGGCTTCACCCTGCACGGCGCGGTGCATGCAGCCCGTCCGGACGCAGCCTGCGTCATGCATCTGCATAACCCCAGCGCCATCGCGGTCGGCATGCAAGGTCCCGGTTTGCAGCCGCTGTCGCCCTACGCCCTGCGCTTCTACGGCGAACTCGCCTACCACGACTACGAAGGCCTGGACATGACGCCAGCCGAACAAGCGCGCCTGACGGCCAATCTGGCCCGGCACCCCGCCATGCTGCTGCGCAACCACGGCAGCATGACGATCGGCCGCACCATAGCCGAAGCCTTCGTGCTGATGCAAACGCTGGACCAGGCCTGCCGTGTCCAGCTGCTCGCCCAGTCCGCCTGCATGCCGCTCCGCCAACCCAGCGAAGCCGTGTGCCTCAAGGCGCAGCGCGAGCTGGTTGGCGACGGCAGTCCAGAAGGCCAGCTCGAATGGCCGGCCCTGCTGCGCCAGCTCGACGCCACCACCCCCACCTACCGCACCTGAGGAGCCGCCATGCCCACCATCAACGTCCAGCTCTTCGAAGGCCGCAGCCCCGAGCAAAAGCGCGCCTTCGTCAAAGCCATCACCGAAGCCACCTGCGCCACGCTGGGATCGACACCCGACTCCGTGGACGTCCTCATCCATGAAGTCAAGAAAGAGCACTGGGCCACTGCCGGCCGCCTCTGGTCCGACGAATAAAGTTTCCGAAAACACAAATGGGGTCAGGGTTAATTATTTTTGAAATGTTTCAAAAATAATTAACCCTGACCCCATTTTGCT
>NZ_BAAKJE010000018.1:0-51913 GCF_059704565.1 Massilia sp. NBRC 108631 | reverse complement strand
CCACCGCCCGCGCCGCTGTCGCAGTCTGCGCCGTCCGCAGGCAGCAGCGGCGCGGTTGAGTTGCCGCGCTTTGTGGATCTGGTCAAACAGCAAGGCGGCGCGGTCGTCAATATCAGCGCGGTTCGCGCCCTTGCCCGGCCGCCGGTTCCGCCCGACCATCCCTTGTACGAGTTTTTTCGCCGGTTCGGCGGGCTGCCCGACACGGGCGAGGCCGACATCGGCAGCGTGGGGTCGGGGTTCGTGATCCGGGCGGACGGCTATGTGCTGACCAACGCGCACGTGATCGACGGCGCCGACGCGGTGCGCGTGAGGCTGACCAACAAGCGCGAATACCCGGCCAAGGTGATCGGCGCCGATCCGTACACCGACGTGGCGCTGCTCAAGATCGACGCCAGCGGCCTGCAGACCGTGCACGCCGGGGACCCGGCGCGGATGGAACCGGGCGAGTGGGTTGCCGCCATCGGTTCCCCGTTCGGGTTCGACAACAGCGTGACGGTCGGCGTGGTCAGCGCCAAGGGCCGCCTGCTGCCGAATGGCAGCTATGTGCCGTTCATCCAGACCGACGTCGCCGTCAATCCCGGCAACTCGGGCGGGCCGCTGTTCGACACGCGCGGCAACGTCATCGGCATCAACTCCCAGATCTACAGCCAGACCGGCGGCTACATGGGGATTTCGTTCGCAATTCCCATCAACATCGCGATGGACATCTCGGAGCAGCTGCGCCAGCACGGCCGGGTGGTGCGCGGGCGCATCGGCGTGCAACTGCAGGAGCTGACCTACCAGCTGGCCGAGACACTGGATCTCGCGGACATCCAGGGCGCGCTGGTCACCGCAGTCGAGCGTGGCGGCCCGGCGCACCGGGGCGGCATCCGGCCCGGCGACGTGATCCTCTCGCTGGACGGGCAAACGGTGGCCACAACGGCCGACCTGGCGCGGCTGATCGGCAGCGCGCGTCCCGGATCGACCGTGACGGCCGAGGTCTGGCGCAACGGCGCCAAATCCAGCGTGAAGATCGACGTGGACGAACAGCGTGGCATGGGTTGACCGCCGGACATCGAGCCCATGGGGCCCAAACACGATACCGATCCAGTTCGGCGGCATCAAGCGATGCGCTGGACGCTGGCCTAATCCAGCAGGCCGGACATCCTGGGAAGGATAAACCGCGCGTTGGCGCCGGTGGCGGTGCGGACTTCGTCCACGCCGATGCCGCGCAGTTCGGCCAGTACTTCGCCGATGCGAGGGATCTGCTGCGGCGTGTTCACGCCGGGGTGGACCCAGGCCGGCGAAATGTCCGGCGCATCGGTCTCCAGCACGATCGCCGACAGCGGCAGCTCGGCCGCCAGCCGCCGGATCTGCAATGCGCGCGTGAAGGTCATGTTGCCGCCGAAGCCGAGCTTGAAGCCGACGTCGATATAGCCCTGCGCCTGCTGGAAACTGCCGTTGAAGGCGTGCGCGATGCCGCCGTTGGGCGTGATCTGCCGCACCTGCTTGAGCACCTGGTCCTGCGACTTGCGCACGTGCGTGAGCACCGGCAGCTTGAAGTCGCGCGCTATCCTGAGCTGCTCGCGCAGGAAATGCACCTGCTTCTCGCGCATGGCCGGTTCCGCCAGTTCGGGAATGAAGAAGTCCAGCCCGATCTCGCCGATGGCCACGAAGCGCGGGTCGTCCATGGACGCTTCCACCTTGGCCCGCAGCGCGGCCAGGTCGTCGTCGGTGGATTTGGGCACGCAGATGGGATGGATGCCCAGCCCGTAGCAGGCGTTCGGCGCCTGCGCGCCCAGCCCGGCCACAGTATCGAGGTTGTGCCGGTCAATTGCCGGTATGACGATCATGGATACGCCCTGCTCTGCGGCCTGGCGCGCCACGTCCAGCGAGGCGCCGCCGTACTCGCGCGCGTCAAGGTGGCAGTGCGTGTCTATCCACATGATTACTTCTCCGGGTGCAGGCCTTCATCGGTCAGGCGCAGCACGCGGTCGCAGCGGCGCGCCAGTTCGGGGTCGTGCGTGACGATGACGAAGGCCGTGCCCAGGGTGCGCGACAGCTCCAGCATCAAGTCGAAAATCTGCTCCGCCGTGCTGTGATCGAGGTTGCCGGTAGGCTCGTCGGCCAGCACGCAGGCCGGCTGCGTGACCAGCGCACGCGCCAGGGCCACGCGCTGGCGCTCGCCGCCTGACAGCTCGCCCGGCACGTGCGTCACGCGCTTGGCCAGGTTCACGCGCGTGAGCACCTTCTGCGCCTCTTCCTGCGCCATGGATCGCTTGACGCGCCGTATCATCAGCGGCATGGCCACGTTGTCGAGCGCCGAGAATTCGGGCAGCAGATGGTGGAACTGGTAGACGAAGCCGAGCGACTGGTTGCGCAGGTCGCCGCGTTCGCGTTCGCCCAGAGTGGCGAAGTCCTTGCCCAGCAGGGTCACGCTGCCGCTGCTCGGCGTATCCAGCCCGCCCAGCAAGTGCAGCAGCGTGGACTTGCCGGAACCGGACGCGCCGACGATGGCCACGCGCTCGCCGCGCCGCACGTCGATGTCGATGCCGTTCAGCACCTGCACCGAGTAGGTGCCCTGGGTGAAGGTCTTGCCGAGGCCACGGCAGGACAGGACGATGGATTGGTCATTCATAGCGCAGCGCCTCCGCAGGTTTCACACGGGCGGCCCACCAGCTTGGATAGATGGTGGCCAGGAAGGCCAGCGCCACCGCCACCACGCCGATCCTGGTCACGTCCGGCCAGCGCATGTCCGAAGGCACGGTGCTGATGTAGTAGATATCCTTAGACAAGAACTGCACTCCCAAAGTTGATTCAATAAACGGTACGATCACATCGATATTCGAAGCCACCAGTACGCCGCCGGCCACACCCAGCGCGGCGCCCATGATGCCCACCAGCGCCCCCTGGATCACGAAGATGCGCATGATGGATTGGGGAGACGCGCCCAGCGTGCGCAGGATGGCGATGTCGGGCTGCTTGTCGGTCACCGTCATCACCAGCGTGGACACCAGGTTGAACGCGGCCACCGCCACGATCAACGCCAGGATGATGAACATCATGCGCTTCTCGGTCTGCACCGCCGCGAACCAGTTCGCGTTCAGCTTGGACCAGTCGCGCATCTCCAGCCCGGCCGGCATGATCTTTTTCAGGTCTTCCGCCACCTGCGGCGCGCGGTGCATATCCGCCAGGCGCAGGCGCAGGCCGGCCGGCGCGGACAAGCGCAGCATTTTTTCGGCATCGACAATATGGATGAAGGCCAGGCCCGCGTCGAACTCCGCGTGGCCGGCCTGGAAGATGCCGGTCACGGTGAACGAGCGCATGCGCGGCACGATGCCGGCCGGCGTAACCGTGCCCTGCGCCAGCGCCATGGTGACCTTGTCGCCCAGGTTCACCTGCAGCGCGCGCGCCAGGTCGATGCCGAGCACGATGTTGAATTCGCCCTGGCGCAGTTCATTGAAGTCGCCGTACTTGGTGTGCTTGGCCACGTCAGACACATTCGGTTCCTGCTCCGGCAGCACGCCGCGCACAATGGCCGGGCGCAGGTTGTCGCCGCCGTGCTGCAGCATGGCCTGGGTCTCGACGAACGGCGCGGCGCCCTTCACTTCCGGATTCTTGAACGCGTTCCTGGCCTGCTGCTCCCAGTCCGGCATACCGTCGCCCCCGGTGTTGAACACCTCCACGTGGGCCAGCACGGACAGCATGCGTCCGGTGACCTCCTTCTGGAAGCCATTCATCACGGACAGCACGATGATCAGCGCCGCCACGCCCAGGGCAATGCCGCCCATGGAGATCAGCGAGATAAAGGAGATGAAGCTGTTGCGCGAGCTGCGCTTGCCTGCGCGCGTGTAACGCAGGCCCACCAGCCATTCAAAGGGTAGATTCGTAAACATATTCTGATTCACTCGTAGCGCAGGGCATCGGCCGGCTTGACGCGCGCGGCGCGCCAGCTCGGATACAGGGTGGCGACGAAAGCCAGCGCCACCGCCGTGGCGGCGATCACGGTCACGTCATGCCAGCGCAGGTCGGACGGCACGGCGCTGATGAAATAGATGTCCTTGGCCAGGAATTTCATGCCCAGCATGCGTTCGATCGCGGGTACGATCACGTCCACGTTCATGGCCAGCAGTACGCCGCCGGCCACGCCGAGCGCGGTGCCGATAATGCCCACCAGCGCGCCCTGCACCATGAACACATGCATCACCGAGCGCGGCGAAGCCCCCAGCGTGCGCAAGATGGCGATATCGGCCTGCTTGTCGGTCACCGTCATCACCAGCGTGGCCACCAGGTTGAAGGCGGCCACCGCGATAATCAGTGTGAGGATAATGAACATCATGTTCTTCTGCGTCTGCACCGCCGCGAACCAGTTGGCGTTCTGCTTGGACCAGTCGCGCACCAGCAGCTCGCCCGGCACCGACAGCTTCAGCTGGTGCGCCACTTCCGGCGCGCTCTGCACGTCCGCCACGCGCAGGCGCAGCGCGAACGGCAGGTCCAGGTGCAGCAGCTCCATGCCGTCGCCGAGATGGACGTAGGCCAGGCCTGAATCGAATTCGTTGTGGCCGGCCTCGAAGATGCCGGTCACCGTGAAATAGCGCATGCTCGGCGCACCGCCGCTCATCATGTTCTCGCCGCGCTGGGCCAGCGCCAGGGCGACCTTGCCGCCCACATCCACGTCCAGCGCCTTGGCCAGCCCCACGCCCAGCACGATATTGAACGAGCCGGGCTGCAGCGCATCGAAGCTGCCCTGCTTGAGCTGCTTGCTCACGTCGGACACGGTAGCCTCGGCCTGCGGCAGGATGCCGCGCACGATGGCTGGACGCAGCTTGTCGCTGCCGTGTATCAGCATGGCCTGGGTCTCGACGAAAGGCGCGGCGCCGCGCACTTCAGGATTCTTGAACGCTTCCCTGGCCGTGCCCTGCCAGTCCCGCAGGCCGCCGCCGCGCAGGTCGTACATCTCGATATGGCCCAGCACGGACACCATACGCTCGGTCACTTCCTTCTGAAAACCGTTGTAGACCGACAGCACCACGATCAGCGCGGCTACACCCAGGCCAATGCCCAGCATGGAGATGGCGGAGATAAAGGAAATGAAGCTGTTGCGCCCGCTGCGCTTGCCCGCGCGCGTGTAGCGCAGGCCGACCAGCCATTCGAAAGGCAGATTCTTGATGATGCTCATGGGCCCTGTGAAAGATGAATTACGTTCCGAGCCCGAAGTGTGCCATACAAATCACATTTCGTGAGTGAAACACCGCACCATGCCGGCAAGCTGGAGGCGGCGGACTGATACAATCGCGGGTTATGAATCAGCTTACCCTCGTCCTGCCCTTCGCCCTCACCCCGCCCGAACTCGCCTCCGACCTGGCCCGCGCCCTGCAAGTGCCGTCGCTGGAAATGTTGCTTGAACGCAATAGCACGTATCGCGTGTCGGAGGAAGACGGCGGCAACCGCCTGCTGCCGCACGAAAGCTGGCTGTCGCGCGCCTTCAGCGCCGCAGCATACGGTGCGCCATCCGACAACGCCCCCTTTGCCCCCGCCATGATGCGCGCGCTGGGCGTGGCGCAGCCGGAAGGCTACTGGTTTGCCGTGCAGCCGGTGCACCTGCAACTGACCCGCACCCACATGGTGCTGGGCGATCCGCGCTCCCTGAACGTGAACGATGCCGACTCCCGTGCGCTGTTCGACCTGGTCAAGCCCTACTTCGATGAAGTGGGCAAACCGCTGATCTACGCCGCGCCGGACATGTGGTTCATGCGCGCGGACGACTGGAGCGAACTGCGCACCGCCTCGCCCGACGCCGCGGTGAACGACAACCTGGCCGACTGGATGCCCGAGGGCGACGCCAAGCGTGCCTTCCGCAAGCTGCAAAATGAAGTGCAGATGCTGTGGCACGAGCATCCGGTGAACGAAGCGCGCCAGCAGCGCGGGCTGCAGCCGGTAAATTCGTTCTGGCTGTGGGCCGGCGCGCCGGCAATCCCAGGCACCGCTGCAGGCGCCGCCGGCACACTGGCGGTGGCGAACTGTCCGGCGTGGCTCACGCTGCTGGCCGATCCCGCCCTGCGCGCCGCCACGGCCGAACAGGTCCTGCCGCTGGCCGGCGACGCCGTGGTGGTGCTGGGCGAGCTGATCCCGGTCGGCAAAGCGGGCGACTGGTCGCCCTGGCTGGCCCACATGCAGCAGATCGAACAGCAATGGTTCGCACCCCTGCTTGCGGCATTGAAAGCCGGCCGCCTGGGCAGCCTGAAGCTGGTCTTCAGCAGCCACCTGAAGCTGGCCGAGTTCACCATCACCAAGGGCTCTTTGCGCAAGTTCTGGCGCAAGCCCGCCCTCACCAAGTTGACGCCATGACACGTATCGCCACCCGCCCCTGCCCCTTCCGCACCTCGGAAATGCTGCGCCAGGGCGGCATCCACCCTGTACTGGCCCGCCTGTTCGCCGCGCGCGGCCTGACCGATCCGAAAGACCTGTCGAGCGAACTGGCCGCGCTGATCGCGCCTTCCGGCCTGCTGCACATCGACGCCGCCGCCGTGTTCCTGGCCGACTCCATCGCCGCGCAAAAGCGCATGGTGATCGTGGCCGACTACGACTGCGACGGCGCCACCGCCTGCGCCGTGGCCCTGCGCGGCCTGCGCGCCATGGGCGCCAACGTGGACTTCATCGTGCCCAACCGCTTCGAGTACGGCTATGGTCTCACGCCTGAAATCGTGGCCCTGACGGCGCGCGAAAAGCAGCCGGACATCATCATCACGGTGGACAACGGCATCGCCAGCATCGACGGCGTGGCCGAAGCGAACCGGCGCGGCATCGAAGTCGTCGTCACCGACCACCACCTGCCGGCCGACGTGCTGCCGGACGCGCGCGTCATCGTCAACCCCAACCAGCCGGCCTGCGGCTTCCCCAGCAAGAACCTGGCAGGCGTTGGCGTGGTGTTCTACGTGCTGCTCGCGCTGCGTGCCGAACTGCGCCGCCGCGGCGTGTTCGACGCCGCCACCCAGCCCAAGCTGGACCACCTGCTGGACCTGGTGGCGCTGGGCACCGTGGCCGACGTGGTGAAGCTCGACCCGAACAACCGCATCCTGGTGGCGCAAGGCCTGAAGCGCATGCGCGCCGGCCGCATGCATCCCGGCGTGGCCGCATTGTTCCGCGTCGCGGGCCGCCAGGCACGCACCGCCAGCCCGTTCGACCTGGGCTTCGCGCTCGGCCCGCGCCTGAACGCGGCCGGACGCCTGGAGGATATGTCGCTCGGCATCGAGTGCCTGCTCACCGACGACGAGGACCGCGCCTGGCAACTGGCGCAGCAACTCAACGAGATCAACCTGAAACGCCGCGAGATCGAAGCCGAGATGCAGGACGCGGCCCTGCTGCACCTGGACCGCTTCGAACCGGCCGCCAGCAGCACCATCAGCGTATTCGACGAAACCTGGCACCAGGGCGTGATCGGCATTGTCGCCTCGCGCCTGAAAGAGAAGTTCTTCCGCCCCACCATCACCTTCGCGCCGGCGGGCGACGGCTGGATCAAGGGCTCCGGCCGCTCCATCCCCGGCTTCCACATGCGCGACGCGCTGGACCTGGTATCGAAGCGCGCCCCCAGCCTGATCGACAAGTTCGGCGGCCACGCCATGGCGGCGGGCCTGAGCCTGCGCGCCGACGCCTTCGACGCGTTCTCGGAAGCCTTCGAAGCCGTCGGCCGCGCATGGCTGACGGAGCAGCAACTGGAGCGCGTGATCGAAACCGACGGCCCGCTGGAAGACGCCTACTACACCACCCAGTTCATCGAACTGATGGACGGCCAGGTATGGGGACAGGGTTTTGCGCCGCCGGTATTCTGCGACGAATTCCGTGTCGTCAGCCAGCGCATCCTGAAAGAACGCCACCTCAAGCTGCTGCTGGAAAAGAACGGCACCCGCTACGACGCCATCTGGTTCGGCCACACCGACTCCATCGGCGAGCGCGCCCGCGTCGCCTTCAGGCTGGACGCCAACGAATACAACGGCACCACCAAGGTCCAGCTGATGGTCGAACACGCAGAACCGGCATAAAACGTGCGCCCTCCGGGGCCAGCGGGCACGCGTAGCCACCTGCACTACCGAATGCTCTCCAGTCTGTATGTTCGACTGCTTTCCCCCCGAAGCGGAAGCGCCGCCCGATTCGCGCGCCCGCCACGCCTGGCATCAGGTCTTGGGCGTGTCGAGCTTCGCCAGCGCCTGCCTGGCCTTGTCGAACGCGGGATCGAGCGCCAGCGACTGCATGTAGCTCGCGCGCGCCTTGGCCTTGTCGCCCAGCTGCTCGTAGGCCATGCCTTTGCGCCACCAGGCCCCAGCGGGAGGCGCCACTTGGACTGCGGCGTCGAAGCGCAGGTAGCGGTCCAGCAGTGCTATCGCCTCGGTGGCTTCATAGCCGCCGTCGATGCGGGTTCTTGCAGCCTGGTACACCGACGGCGCGTGGCCCGGATTGCGGTCATACAGCTTGGCGGCGCCGCGCAAGTCGCCGCGCATCACCAGATCGAGGGCTAGCATCATGTCGGAATCGGCCTGCACGGCCAGCTGCACCGGTTTGCCGTACAGGCGCGCCTCGACCTTTTCAGCAACGTCGCTTGCTCCCATGCCCGTGTTGGACAGGACGATGACCGTATAGCCGCTGCCCTGGTAGCGGCTGAACACCGCATTGATGCCGGGCGCGCCGCCATTATGGCCGACGACGGTGTCGCCGAAAGCGCTCTTGCGCTGCCAGCCGAAGGCATATTCCCTGTCCGGTCCCACAGGGGTCCACATCGCCGCCTTGCTCGCTTCGGACAACAACGCCGTTCGCTTGAGCGCCTGATCGTAGCGCAGCATATCGCGCGTGGTCGTGCGCATGCCGCCATCGGACGACGGCGGGGGTACTGACCTCACGTTGGAGCTTATGCTGCCGTCGCCGTTGCGGGTGTAGCCGATCGAGCGGTTAGGCAGTGGCTCGTCTTCGAGGGTGAGCGAACTGTCAGTCATGCCGGCAGGCTTGAAGATATGGTCGCGCAAGTAGTCGCGGTAGGACTGGCCGCTGGCTTTTTCGACGACGGCGCCGAGCAGCACCATGCCCGAATTCGAATACTGGAAGCGGCTGCCGGCCGCAAAGCTGGGCGGCTGGTCGTAAATCAGGGGCAGGAAGGCGTCAATGGTGCGCAGCTTGCCCATGTTCGCGGCGAAGTCCTTGTGCGCCATGTAGTTGCCGGTGCCGGCCGAGTGGTTCAGCAAGTGGGCGACGGTGATCGTGTCCTTCTCCGCGTAAGGGATGTCGGGAAGGAAGCGCGAGATCGGGTCGCTTAGTTTGAGCTTGCCCGCTTCGGCCAGCTGCAAGATGGACACCGCGGTGAAGGTCTTGCCGATGGAGCCAATGTTAAAGCGCGTGTTGGCGCGGTTTGGCTCATTGGTCTCGCGATTGGCCAGGCCCACGGCCGCTTCGTAGACGATCTTGCCGTCATGCGCCACCAGCACCGTGCCGGTGAATATGCCGACCTTGCCGTAGCTTTGTACGATGGCATCGAGGTCGCGCTCGATATTGTCCGCCTTTGCGGCGGTGCCGACCATCAAGAGACAGGCAAGCAAAACTCGAAACATATTGTTCTCCATTTAACCGCCCACCCGGCGCATGAGTATATCGCCGTAATTTCGCTGTAGCCTGCATGCGCCTTCTGCTCACTGCCAGCTCGCGCCTGATGCTCAATCGTCGTCGTTCGGATCGAGATCCGGGAACATCACCGAGGTGTAGCCGAACTGGCTGAAGTCGGTGATCCGCATTGGGTAGAGGATGCCGTGCAGGTGATCCACCTCGTGCTGCACCACGCGCGCATGGAAGTCTTCCGCGTCGCGCACGATGGGCTTGCCGTATTGGTCCACGCCTTCGTAATGCAGCTTCTTGAAGCGCGCCACGCTGCCGCGCAGGCCGGGCACGGACAGGCAGCCTTCGAAGCCGGCTTCCTTCTCGTCCGTAATCGCCGTCAGCACGGGATTGATCAGCACCGTCTCCGGCACTTGCGGCGCGTCCGGGTAGCGGACGTTGTTCTTGAAGCCGTAGATCACCAGTTGCAGGTTGACGCCGATCTGCGGCGCAGCCAGGCCAGCGCCGTTGGCGGCGTGCATGGTGTCGAACATGTCCGCGATCAGCGCGTGCAGTTCCGGGGTGTCGAACTCGCGCACCGGTTCGGCCACCCGCAGCAGGCGCGGGTCGCCCATTTTCAGGATTTCACGGACCGTCATTTCGTTCCTGCTCCCAGTTCCAGCTGCATCTCCTGCAGGTATTTGCGGAATTCGCCGGCCATTTCAGGATGCTTCAGGCCCATGGCGGTGGTGGCTTTCAGGTAGCCCAGCTTCGAGCCGCAGTCGTAACGCGTGCCGTCGTAGCGGTAGGCCAGCACGCGCTCGTGCTTCATCAGCGCGGCGATGCCGTCGGTGAGCTGGATTTCGCCGCCGGTGCCCGCGCCCAGGTGTTCGAGGTGTTCGAAGATGCGGCCGGACAGCACATAGCGCCCCACCACCGCCAGCGTCGAAGGCGCCTCTTCCGGCTGCGGTTTTTCCACGATGCCCGAGACCAGCTCCAGCCTGCTCTGGTAAGGCGAGGCGCTGACGATGCCGTACTGGCGCGTGTTCGCGCGCGGCACGTCCTGCACCGCCAGGATGGTGGCGCGTTCGTAGGAGTACACTTCGGTCATCTGCGCCAGCACCGGGCGGGCGCCGTTGTCGGTGTCCATGAAGTCGTCGGCCAGCAGCACGGCGAACGGCTCGTCGCCCACCACGGGTCGCGCGCACAGTACGGCATGCCCCAGGCCAAGCGGCTCGGACTGGCGGATGAAGATGCAGTTGATGTGCTTGGGGATGATGTTGCGCACTTGCTCCAGCAGCGCGGTCTTCTGTGCCGCCTCCAGCTCGGCTTCCAGTTCGTAGGCCTTGTCGAAATGGTCTTCGATGGCGCGCTTGTTGCGGCCGGTAATGAAGATCATGTCGGTGATGCCGGCAGCGACGGCCTCCTCCACCGCGTACTGGATCAGCGGCTTGTCGACAATAGGCAGCATCTCTTTCGGCTGCGCCTTGGTGGCGGGCAGAAAACGGCTGCCCAGGCCTGCAACAGGGAATACGGCTTTACGGATTTGCGTCATTTATTGTTCTCCAGCAGGGCCAGCAGCCCTGCTTCGTCAAGGATAGGGATTTCCAGTTCTTCCGCCTTGGCCAGCTTGCTGCCCGCCTCGGCGCCGGCCACCACGTAGCCGGTTTTTTTCGACACCGAGCCGACTACTTTGCCGCCGGCCGCCTCGATCATGGCGCTGGCCTGGTCGCGGCTCAGCTTAGGCAGCGTGCCGGTCAGCACAAAGGTCTTGCCGCTCAGCGCGCCGGCCACCTCTATCGCTTCCGGCAACTGCGCCAGCAGGTCTTTGCGCAGCGCGTCCAGCGCCAGCAGCTGCTCGCGGTGGCCTGGCTGCGCCATCCATTCTTCCAGCGCGGACACCACCGCCGCAGGCAGGCCGAACACGGAGAACACGCCCAGGTGGGCCAGCACTTCCAGCGTCACTTCCTGCTCCACCAGCTGCTTGCAGCGCGGCTCGGTGAGTTTGGGGATGCCGAGGGCCGCCATCAGCTTGACGGTGTCGAGCTTCTCGCGCAGCTTGGCGCTGGGCGGATGCTCGCCTTGCGGCGTGACGCCCGCCGCCAGCAGTGCGTCGATGGCTTCCTGGTTCTTCGGCTCGGCGAAAAATTCGGCGATGGATTCCGCCACGGTGCCGCCGATATCGGGCAGCACGCGCAGCAGCGCGACCGGGGCGCGGCGGATCAGGTCGAAGCGGCCCAGCCATTCGGCCAGCGTCTTGCCGGTCGATTCGCCCACGTGGCGTATGCCCAGCGCGAACAGCAGGCGCTCCAGCGGCGGTTTCTTGCTGGCGGCGATGGCTTCCAGCAGGTTGTCCGCCCACTTGGTGGCGATCTTGCCTTGCTGGACGGTCTCCGGCGTGGTGCCGTCGCGTTCATCGGCCAGGCGCTTCATCTTCAAGAGGTCGTCCAGCGTCAGCTTGTACAAGTCGGCCACGCGCGTGACCAGGTCGCATTCGACCAGGTTGTCGATGTAGCGGTCGCCCAGGCCTTCGATGTCCATCATGCGGCGGCCCGAGAAGTGACGGATGGCCTCTTTGCGCTGCGCGCGGCAGAACAGGCCGCCGGAGCAGCGCGCAATCGCTTCGCCCTCTTCGCGCACCACGTGCGAGCCGCACACCGGGCACACCTTGGGCAGCACGTAGCGCGGCGGCTCCGGCTGCGGGCGCTTTTCCAGCACCACGGCCAGCACTTCGGGGATCACGTCGCCGGCGCGGCGCACAATCACGGTATCGCCCACGCGCACGTCCTTGCGCTGCACTTCGCCCTCGTTGTGCAGCGTGGCGTTGGTGACGTTCACGCCGCCCACGAACACCGGCTCCAGGCGCGCCACCGGCGTGATGGCGCCGGTGCGGCCCACCTGCACTTCGATGTCGTGCACAATGGTGGTGGCTTCTTCGGCCGGGAATTTGTGGGCGATGGCGAAACGCGGCGCGCGCGAAACGAAGCCGAGCTGCCGCTGGTCGGACAGCTTGTTGGCCTTGTAGACCACGCCGTCGATTTCATACGCCATGCCTGGCCGCTCACGGCCGATCCTCTGGTAGTACTCCAGCAGCCCGGCCGCGCCGCGCACCACGGCGCGCTCCCTGGCCACCGGCAGGCCGAGCGCGTGGTACCAGTCCAGCAGCGCGGAATGCGATTCGGGCATCTCGGCGCCTTCCAGCGCGCCAATGCCGTAGGCGAAGAAGCTCAGCGCGCGCTGCGCGGTGATGCGCGAGTCGAGCTGGCGCAAGCTGCCTGCGGCCGCATTGCGCGGATTGACGAATTCCTTCTGGCCGGCTTCGCGCTGGCGTTCATTCATCTTCTCGAAGTCGCGCTTGTACATCAGCACCTCGCCGCGCACGTCCAGCAGCGTGGGCACATTGCTGCCGTGCAGGCGCAGCGGAATGCCCTTGATGGTGCGGATATTGGCGGTGACGTCCTCGCCGGTGTAGCCGTCGCCGCGCGTGGCGGCCTGCACGAACAGGCCGTTTTCATAGCGCAGGTTGATGGCCAGGCCGTCGAACTTCACTTCGGCGGCGTACTCCACCTGCAGCACGTCCAGGCCTTCGCGCACGCGGCGGTCGAAGTTCTCCACGTCCTCGTCGCTAAAGCCATTGTTCAGCGACAGCATGGGCACCGTGTGCGTCACCTGCGCGAACTGCGGCAGCGGCGCAGCGCCCACCCGCAAGGTTGGCGAATCCTGCTCTTGCAGCGCAGGGTATTCGGTTTCCAGTTTCTGCAGCTCGAGGTAGAGCTGGTCGTACTCGGCGTCCGGAATGGTGGGCGCATCGAGCACGTGGTAAGCGTGCAGATGGCGGTTCAATTCGGCCGTCAGCCAGGCCGCGCGTTCAACCTTGGCCTGGTATTCCTTGTCACTCATTGCGCACCCTTAGCAGAACAGGCGCAGCGCGCGGGTGGAACCGGCTGGGATGTCGGACGATTCCATATCGGCGTAGAAGTCGCGCACCTGGCCGGCGATTTCGGCCAGCGCCTGGTCCGACAGCGGCTGGCTGTAGTCGTCCACGATGGTGCCGTCCAGGCGGCCCGCCAGCGACTTGGCGCAGGCGATCATGGCGCCGAAGCCGTCGCGCGCCGGCGCCACGCAGGGCACGTCCAGCAGCAGCGTCAGGCGCGGCGTAGTTTCCTCTGCCAGCGTGACGTTGGTCGACAGCGAGAACAGGTGCCCGCCTTCGCCGTCCGGCATAACGTAGCGGCCGTCGGGGCGCACGTCGAAGCCCTGCTTCTCCAGCGCACCGAGCAGCGTACTGATGGCCCACGGCGCGCCGTTGGTGTGCAGGTTAACACCCAGCTGGGCGTCGTGGCTGGAGACGAAGCGGTGCAGCGTCTTGGCCTCGGCCATTACTTCCATCATGTCCGGGATGGCCGGCTCGGCGCCGATCTCGTCGGCCATGGCGCGCAGGCGCGTCACCAGTTCGGAATATTCGAGTTCGTTCAGCGCGGTACTGCGGCTGGCCAGCTGCACGCCGCCTTGCAGCTCGGTGTACACGCCGCCGTGGACGATGGGTTCCCAGTCGCCGTTCACGTGCAGGCCGATGTAGTGCACCGGCTTGTTGCCCACCAGGCGCAGCTTCTGCAGCACCGGCAGGATCTTGTCGCCGCGCACCGGCGCCTCCAGCGCCAGCGGCAGCAGGCAGTCGATCAGCGGGTCCACCAGCGCGGTGGCCTGCTCGGCGGCGGGCGTCAATGTGCCAGCCGGATGCACGGGAGGCACGTAGGCTTCGCCGTCGGCCTCGCTCGCGCCGGTGGCTGCGCCGGCGCCCGCAGCCGTGCCGGCTGTGGCATGCGTATCGTCAGCGTCGTAGCCATGCGCGCGTGCCGCAGCCGCGCCGCCGGCGGCGGTGGCCGCGTCGTCATCCAGCGAAAAACTGGGCTCGTGGCGCGGCGCGGCGGGCTCGCCGTCGGGCCGCATCAAGACGTCGTCGTGGTCGGACGAGAAGGCCCGTTCCACGGTTTTCTTGGCCTTGTACTCCTGCCACTTGTTGTACGAGAAAACGCCGACGATAAAGACGCCGCCGGCTGCGATCAAACTCATTTGAAGATCTGTCATGCTGCTTGTGCCTCGGAAGCGAAGTTGGCGGCGGCTTCCATATCCACCGCCACGATGCGCGATACGCCCTGCTCTTGCATCGTCACACCGATCAGTTGATTGGCCATCTCCATCGCAATCTTGTTGTGCGAAATGAAGAGGAATTGGGTCTGGTCGGACATCCGTTTCACCATGCGGCAGAAACGTTCCGTATTGGCGTCGTCCAGCGGTGCATCGACCTCGTCGAGCAGGCAGAACGGCGCCGGGTTCAGGCGGAACATGGAGAACACCAGCGCGGTTGCCGTCAGCGCTTTCTCACCGCCCGAGAGCAAGTGAATGGTGGCGTTCTTCTTGCCCGGCGGCTGCGCCATGACCTGCACGCCGGAGTCCAGGATCTCGTCGCCGGTCATGATCAGCTTGGCCTGGCCGCCGCCGAACAGGATGGGGAACAGCTCGGAGAAGTGGCCGTTGACGCGGTCGAACGTGTCCTGCAGCAGGTCGCGCGTTTCCTTGTCGATGCGGGCGATGGCGTCTTCCAGCGTGTTGATCGCCTCGGTCAGGTCCGCGTTCTGCGAATCGAGGAAATTCTTGCGCTCGGACGCCTGCGCCAGCTCGTCGAGCGCCGCCAGGTTGACCGCGCCCAGCATGGAGATGGCGTTGTTCAAGCGCGTGACCTCGCCCTGAAGGTAGGACGGCTTCATGTCCGGGTTCAGCTTTTCGCCCAGCGCGGCCTCGTCGGCGCCCGCTTCGGCCAGCTGCGCGGCAAACTGTTCCTGGTTCAGGCGCGCGGCCTGCTCCTTGAGCTGCAGCTCCATGATCTTGTCGCGCTGCGGCTGCAGGCTGCGCTCGTTGTTCATGCGCGCGTCCTCGAAGGAGCGCAGCTGCTGCGTGATCTGGTCCAGCTCATGGCGCGCGTCCGACAGCGCGCGTTCCTGCTGCGTGCGGCGGTCCAGCAGCTCCTGCAAGCCTTCGCTGGCGGTGCCGGCCTCCAGGCTTGCCAGTTCGCGCTGGCCGGCGCTCAGGCTGTCGGCCACCTGCGCCGCCTGCGTGGTGGCGGTGGCGATGCTGCGGCGCAGTTCGTCGATCTTGCTGCGCTGGGACTTCTCGGCAAATTCGGCTTCCTGCGCGCCGCGTTCCAGGTCGCGCAGCGCCTGGCGCGCGTCGGCCAGCTTCTGTTCCTTTTCCATGAAGACGGTCTGGCCATCCTCATGCTCTCCTTGCAGGTTGCCCAGCTCCATATCGAGCTGCTCGAACTTCTCTTCGGACTCCAGCTTGACCTGCATCTGCTCCGCTTCCTGCGCGGCGATTTCCGCCAGGTCGGACGCGATCTGCGTGCTGCGCTGGTTAAAGCGCGCTTCGATCTCGGACAGTTTCACCACTTCGATTTGCAGCGCGTGCACCGACTGCTGCAGCTGCTGCACCTTCTGGCGCAGCTCGGCCAGATTGCGCGCATGGGCCGCCACGGCGGCGTCCGCGCGCACCGAGCGGGCGCGCGCCTCGTCGGCCAGGATGGTCTGGGCGCGCAGCTGCTTGGTGATGTTGTCGATCTCCTGCTGGCGCGCCAGCATGCCGTCCTGCTCCGCGTCGGCAGCATAGAAACGCACGCTCGATTGCGTGATGACGTGGCCCTGCGCGGTGACGAACAAGGCGCCAGCAGGCAGCGTGCCGCGCGCCTTGAAGGCGGCGTCCGCGTCGTCGGCGATGAAGACGTTGTGCAGCCAGTCCTGCAGCACGGCGCGCAAGCCCGAATCGTTCAGCTTGAGCAGCGAGATGAAGGGCTTGAGGCCGAGCTGCTCCTGCTGCATGGCGGGCGCCGACGCGCCCGGAGCGAACAGCGCCAGCTTGGCCGGCGGCGCGTCGCTGAAAAAGTGCCTGGCCCATTCGATGTTGGACACCTGCAGCGCCGAAGTGCGTTCGCGCAGGATGGCTTCCATCGCCGTCTCCCAGCCCGCCTCGATCTGCAGCTTCTGCCACAGGCGCGGCAGCGCGTCCAGTTCGTGCTTCTGCAGCCAGGGCGTGACCTTGCCCTGGGTCTGTACGCGCTCCTGCAACTGGCGCAGCGCGTTCAAACGCGCTTCCAGTTGCGCATTGGCGGCCGCCTCGGCGTTCACCTGCAGTTGCGCGTCCTGGCGCTCTGCTTCCAGCCTGGGCTGCTGCTCCAGCGCCTCTTCCAGGTGGTAGGCCTGCTCTTCCAGCGCCTGCTGCTTTTCCTCCAGCTGCAGCTTCAGGTTGGACAGGTGCGCCGAGTCCGGCAGGCTGAGTGCGTTCTTTTCCTGCTGCAGGCGTTCACGCCGCACCGCCAGGCCGTTCAGAATATTGCTGGCGTTGCGCTGGTGCGCCGACTCCAGTTCCAGCTGCTGCTGCGCCTGCATGATGCGGGCGCGCGATTCGCTGCTCTTGTCCTGCGCCGCGCGCCATGCCGCTTCCAGCACCGGCAACGATTCGGCCTTCTGCTCGGCCATCATGCGCGCCTGCTCCACCTTGGCCGACAGCTCTTCCAGGTTGAATTCGGCCTCTTCGATCTGCTCGGTGTATTCGGCCGCCTGGCTCTGCCACTGGTCGCGCTGCGCGGTCAGGGTGCCCAGCTGGTTCTGCAAGCGAGTGCGCGACTCGACCACGAACTTGATCTGCGCTTCCAGGCTGCCGATCTCGGAGTTGGTCTGGTACAGGTGGCCTTGCGCGGTGTGCAGGCGGTCGCCGACAGCGAAGTGCGACTGGCGCATCTGCTCCAGCGTCAGCTCCACGTTGCGCAGCTTGGCGGTCTGCTCTTCGAGGTCGGTCTGCGCCTGCTCCACCTCGCGGAAGAACTTGGTCTGCTCGTACTGCGCTTCGTTCTTGCGCAGCAGCCAGAGCAGCTTCTGCTTCTCGTCCTGGTCGGCCTGCAGCTGGTGGAAGCGGTGCGCCACGGCGGCCTGCGCCTCCAGCTTGTCCAGGTTGGCGTTCAGTTCGCGCAGGATGTCTTCCACCCGCAGCAGGTTCTCGCGCGTGTCGTGCAGGCGGTTCTCGGTCTCGCGGCGGCGCTCCTTGTACTTCGACACGCCTGCCGCCTCTTCCAGGAATACGCGCAGCTCTTCCGGGCGCGATTCGATGATGCGCGAGATCATGCCCTGGCCGATGATGGCGTAGGCGCGCGGACCGAGGCCGGTGCCGAGGAAGATGTCCTGGATGTCGCGCCGGCGCACCGGCTGGCCGTTGATGTAATAGGTGGAAGTGCCGTCGCGTGTGAGCGTGCGCTTGACCGCGATTTCGGCATACTGGCCCCACTGGCCGGAAGCCTTGCCGTCATTGTTGTCGAACACCAGTTCGACCGAGGCGCGGCCGGCCGGTTTGCGGTGCGTGGAACCGTTGAAGATCACGTCCTGCATCGATTCGCCGCGCAGTTCCGACGCTTTCGATTCGCCCAGCACCCATCGCACGGCATCGATAATGTTCGATTTGCCGCACCCGTTGGGACCTACCACGCCGACCAGCTGCCCGGGCACCTGGAAATTGGTGGGATCGACAAACGACTTAAATCCCGACAATTTAATGGAAGATAGACGCACGTTTTGGGACGAATTGAATTGCCACAATGAAAAGTGGCTTATCATACCATTTCAAAGCCGGATTCAGGCTAAAAACGCGTGCGCTGCGGGGCGAGGCCGGCCTCTAACCGCCCGTGCGCGGGCGCCTTGCTATACTGGCGGCGCCGGGCAGGTCCGCCCGCCACATTGGGAGAACATTTTGCAGATACAAGCGGGAGCCGGGGCCGGCTCGAACAGGACCGCCGCCAGCATGGATACGCCGGCGCGCATCGCCATGCTGCGCTCGCAGATCAAGGGCCTGCTGAAGAAAATCCAGACCTTGCGCAAGGCGCTGATGGAGGCCACCGATCCGAAAGAACGCATGGCCATCATGAAGCAGATCATCGACATGCAAGCCCAGGTAGCGATGGCGGAGGCGCAGATCGCCGAGCTGCAACTGCGCGCCAGGCGCCGCGGGCAGCCTGTGCCGGAACCGCTGCCCGAGCCCGAAGAGAAGGACAAGTGGAAGGACGCCTATGGCCCCGCCTGGTGATCCGGCCGGCCCGGCCGGCGGCCGCAAACCGGCCGTGCTGTTCGTCTGCATGGGTAACATCTGCCGCTCGCCGACCGCCGAAGGCGTGTTCCGCCAGCGTGCCGAAGCGGCAGGGCTCCAGCTTGAGATCGATTCGGCCGGCACCCACGCCTACCACGTCGGCAATCCGCCGGACGCACGCTCCGCGCGCCACGCCGCGTTGCGCGGCTACGACCTGAGCGCGCAGCGCGCGCGGCAAGTGTCGGCCAGCGACTTCGCGCACTACGACCACGTGCTGGCCATGGACCACGAGAATTTCGCCCGCCTGCAAGCTGCCTGCCCGCCCCAGCACCGCCACAAGCTGGCCCTGTTCATGCAGTACGCCACCCGCTCCGACTCGGACGTGGTGCCGGACCCGTACTACGGCGGCGCCAACGGCTTCGACCGGGTGCTGGACTATATCGAGGATGCGTCCGACGGCCTGATCGCCGCGCTGAAGAAAGCCTGAAAGGACGGATCAGGCCGCCACGCCGGCCGGGGGATCGAGATTGTCGTCGTTGACGGCCAGGCCGCCCATGGCGGCGGACAGGGCGCGCGCCACCACGCCTTCGGTGCGCACCGCGCGCACGCTGTGGTCGCGGAATTTTTGCACCAGGGCTTCACCCGACAGCGAGAACGCTTCCTGCCGCGCACTGGTGGAGAAAATGTAGAGCGTGCGCAATGGACTGATCCAGGCCAGCTTGACCTTGCGGGTGCTGCCGTCGTCCTGGTCGAACTCCAGCCACATGCCGCGCGCCAGGCCGTCGGCCTCGATGCTGGCGTCGTCGTCCAGCGCCAGCTGCGGTTCGGGCTGCGTTTGGGCGGCCGCTTCGGCAGCCTTCGCCTCCAGCTCCAGGCGGCGCTCGGCGGCTTTCTGCGCCACCTCCAGCGCGATTTCCACCTGCCGCTCCGGCGACAGTTCCAGCGGCGCGCGCACGATGGAGGCGTGGCACTCGGCCAGCTCGGCGAAAAACTGCAGGCGGTCCGCGTCCTGCCAGCGAATCACGTCCAGCCACTTGTTCAGCGTGGAGAGCAACTTGGGCAGCTTGGAAATCAGCTGCTTGCGTTCATCGCCGGTAATTTTCGGCCGCACGCTCCAGATCAGGTCGTCCATGGTCTGCGTGGCGTTCTGCACCGCGCCCGGCTTGCCGTCTTCCACGCTGTAGGCGATGGTCAGCACCGACACCCATTTGTTCTCGAGGAAGGCCTCCACCATGGCGATCACTTCGCCGGTGCCAATGCGCAGGGCGACGGCATTCTTGGCGGACTTGGCGGCCACGGCCATCTTCTCCTGCTTCAGCGCGGCGGCAATCGGCTCGGCGATGGCCGCCGCCGACGCGGCCTCCTCGGCCTTGATGGACGCTTCCAGCTCCTGCACCGCTTCACTGAAAGCGGACACCTCCAGGTCGTGGTCGCGGCCGACGCGTTCGACGCTGCGCTGCATGGCCTGGAACAGCGGATCTTCCGGGCTCTTGCGCTGCTCCCAACCCATCTTGGACAGCAGGTCTATCATGCGCCGCGCCGGATGGCTGTCCTGGAAGAAGAAGTCCTTGTCGACCAGCGCCGCTTTCAGCACGGGGATTTGCAGGAAACGGATCAGGTCGCGGATTTCCTGCGAAATATTCTGGTCGCGGAAGACCGTGTCGAAGATGGCCGACAGCAGGTCGATGGTGCTTTCGTCCGAGCGCGTCAGGCTGCCCTGCGGGGCGTTCTTTTTGATGTTGGGCAGGTAGAAGACGTTGGGCGCAGCGCTGCCGGCAACGCCATCTCCCGTATGCGCCGCGGCACCCAGGCTGGCGATGCCCTGCACGCCTGCGGCGCTGGCCGCGGCGTTCAGCAGGCCGAGCAGGCCTTGCGCGCTGCCGCCCTGCGCACTGCCCTGGCCGCCGGCGGAAACGCCGCCCGCCAAAGCCGCCATAGCCGCCATACCCGGCAAGCCCGCCAGGCTGACCGGGACCGCAAAGCTGCCGGCCGGCACCGCCACCATGCCCTCGGCCGGCACGAAGCCAGTGGCCGGCATGGGATAGCCGCCATGCGCCGCGCCTGGCGCGGCCCATCCGGTACCGCCAGCACCGGCTGCGATTCCGGCCGCGCCATGCGCGCCGGACAAGCCGGCCATGCCTGGCGCCGCAGCGCCGAAGCCGCCCCCATGTCCAGCGGCAGCTGCTGCGGCGGGCAATCCGGCGCCTGCCGGCGCAGCCCCTCCCACACCGACGCCCGCCTGCCCTGCGCCCGCCGGGGCGAAGCCGGTCGCAAAGCCCGGGTAAGGCACGGCCACGCCGCCGCCCTGCGCGCCCGCCATCAGGAAGCCGGCGGCGGGCATGGCGCTCTGCTGCACCTGCGCCAGGTAATTCATCAGCGGCTGCTTGGCTGCGGTTTGCACCGCCCGTTGCGCCACCTCGTTCGCCACGCCGCCCAGCGGTCCTTGTGCGGCGCCCTGCGCCCACGCACCCGCCTTCAAGTTGGCAATATCGGGCAGATCGGGAATGATCAGATCGGGATCGAGCGGCGCGTCCTGCGTAGCCGAGAAGAACTGCCGCAACTGCTGGGCCAGTTCGGCCTGCTGCTTGCGCTTGCGCGCCGGACTGGCGCTGCTGGCGTCGTGCGAATCCGCCTTGCGCAGCTTGTGGCCCTCCGCCGAACCGGGCAACCCGCCCTTGCGCTGCAAGGTCAGGCTCAGCTCCTCCAGCATGGCCGACAATTCCATGAACATGCCGGGCTTGAGCAAGCCCAGCAGCATCCCCGCCGCCTCCTCGTCCGGATTGAACTCCAGCCAGGCCAGCTGCAGCGCATTCAGGAGCACTTCCGGACGGAAGGGATTCTGGTTTACCCGCAGAATGTCGCGGTCCAGCAGGAAGGCCAGGCGCACGTTCAGCGTCGCCAGCGCATCCGAATATTGCACTTCGAACGGCTTGCTGATGCCGCCCAGCGTGACCTTGCTGTCCATCTCTTCAAGCGACACCAGCGACAGCGGCTGGTCCAGCACGCGCGGCTTGACCTTGGCGCCGGGCGCCAGTTCGGCGATCTCTTGCCGCAGCGCGCGCTCCAACTCCCTGAGGGCCAGGTTCAGGTAGCGGTAGTGATCATTCCGCAACAGATTGCCCGCGCGGATGCGGGCCTGGAGTTCGCGCACGTCGCCGCCGCCATCTGCCACGTCGACCAGCGCGGCGGCGATCCGGGTGGTGAAATCGAGGAATTGATCGCCCACATGCCGTTTGACGATCTCGATCAGGTTCTCCAATAGCGCATGCCGCGGGGTGACCGCTTTTTTTGGCGCTGCCGGAGTTGTCGGATGTGAAAGCATGGTCTAACCTGAATGCGGCAGGCTGCGCGGCCGGCCTGTCCATTTCATGTTAACAGCCGCGATACCACATTCTTGCACATTCTTGCCATCTGGCAATAGCCCGCGAGAAACAAATAGTGATTTTGTTTGATTTTTCCCTCACTGCATAAAGGACAGCGACATGAAATCGAAGCAAAGAAGCGACCGGCCGAGCAAAGATAGTGATGCCAACAGCGCCAGCCGTCAATCGGGAGCACCGGGATCGGCCTCGGTAGGCCGCGCCGACATGCAGGGCGGCGCCATCGACCGCAAGGAAGAGAGCCGCCGTTCGCGCAGCGACGAGGCACGCAGCGAGGTCAGCCGCAGCACCAGCCGCAGCGGTTCGCGCAACCGCTAGGCAGCATCGCTGTCCGCGCGCCCCCCCGCCGCCCGGCCCGCTCGGCCGGGCGGTTTCGCGTTGGGCTCAGGCCTCGGACCCGGACCTCGGACTCAGATATTGGTGATGCGGCGGCCCGGCGGCGGACGGAAGTCGCTTACCTTGTCAATCATGTTCACCTTGACGGCCTCGGCGGCGGTCAGGTGCAAGTCCGAATAGGCATGGGTGCGCCAGTGCTCCTCGCTGAACTGCACATGGCTGCGCAGAATTTCCTCCGTGCGGGCGTCGTCCGCCTGCAAGCCTTCGACGATGATGCGCAGCGCATCGGGCCGCGCCCCGGACGGCGCGCTGGCATGCGACTTGTGCACCATGAATCGGGCGGTGCTGCTGGCGTAGCGCTTGTGGCCGGCCAGGAAAACGATCACCGCGATGGACGCCACGGCGCCGGCATTGTAAAGGTGGAAGCGGACCGGCAGCTTGCTCATGTAGTTGTACAGGCAGATGCCGTCGCTCACGTAGCCGCCGTTCGACTGCAGCAGCACGTGCGCATCGGTCACCATGTCCTCGCTCATGTCCGCCGCCGCGTCGAACATGCGGTGCACCATGTCGCTGTTGACGTCGCCGGACAGGGTAAACCACGAATGGCCCTGCAGTTTGTCCTGGTCTTCCATGAATGTATCCTCACTTTTATGCATGCAATGATTCTAACAAAACATAGCGCCTCATAGCGGGACAGGACGGCATTCGTGCGCGGGACGGCAACACCGCGGTCCGGCGCCAGCCGCGCTACAATCTGGCCCAGATCATAAGGAATCAGATGGACAACCTCACTTCGGCATTAACCAGACTCTACCTTCCCGGCGGCGCCAAGCAGACCAACCTGCTGGCGCAACGCGCCCAGGGCCAGACCGGCGTGGACGTGCGGCTGGTTGCGGATGGCCGCACGCGCGCCATCGCCATCCCGTTCCGCCCTGTCGCGGGCGGCCTGGAGGCGCAGCACTGGACCCAGCTGTGCGACGTGGCGAATGCGCTGCAGGCGGAGTTGGGCTTGCCTGCGCCGGCGGTGAGCATTTCCGGCGACAGCGGCTACGGCCTGTGGCTGTCGCTGGCCACGGCGGTGCCGGAAGCGCTGGCGCAGCGCTTCGCAGCGCTCCTGTGGACCAAATATGTGCCCGACCTGCCGCCACCGGGCAGCGCCCTGATGGATGTGCCACCCTGCCTGCATCAGAGCACCGGCAAATGGGCCGCCTTCATCAATCCCGGGCTGGGCGCCTCGTTTGCGGAAGAATCGGGACTGGAAATGCCGCCGCCCCACGCCGGGCAAGCAGCCCTGCTGGACGGGCTGCACAGCATCAGTGATGAGCAATTCCGGCATGCGCTCAGCCTGCTGCAGCAGGCGCCCGTTGCCGAGCAAAGCGCCCCGCCGCCGTCGCCCTCCTCCGCGCCCGCGTCCGCGCCGGCCGACGGGCTGCTGCTGAAAGACGCCACACTGGAGGACATCATTCAGTTCCTGCACGCGAGGAACATTGAGCCAAGCTTCCGGCATTTGATCCGGAAATGACCTGGGATTCTAGTCCACACCCAGAATGGACGGCACGGCCTGCTGCAGCTGCTCGATAAGTTCCGCGTCCATATACTTGTACTCATCTGGAATATCGAGCACGTGGACCTGCTTAAAATCCAGCACTCGCGTGTACTCGGCTTTTAGCCGCGACTTGTGCTTCTCTTCCATGACCAGGATGACATCAGCCCATCGGATGTCATCCTCGGAAACATGGTGCCTGGCATTCGGACTTGTTCCTCCTGACCGGACATTCAGTGCCGGATGGCTGCGCCAGACCGATTCTGCGGTCGGGCTTCTCCACTGATTTCTGCTGCAAACAAAAAGCACATTTATCCGGCCACCACCCTCGATTTTGGAGTTCATATTCCCTGTATCCGATATTCCCGCTTTCCCAGCGGCCGCCACCAGCGGCCCGTTCATTTCAGATTATATCTGCCCCACAGTTTTTTAAGAATGCCGGCGCTTTCCATCTCCGACAGGATTTTGTTGAGTTCGGCGACATCCGGCCTGTTTCCTTTTCTGGCAAGGATGGTGTAGGAATTGACGGCATCAAATTTCGTCGAGACCAGAATTTTCTGTTGTACGTCCGGGTGTCTGAGCAGGTAAATCTGCAAATACTCCCTGACCACCACCGATATATCCGCGCGCCCCGCAACCGCCGCCTCAATCAGGCCATCCTGCGACGTGATCATGTGGGCATTGAAGTGCTTCTTCAGGAACTCATAATCGGAATTGAAGTTGGCGAAGCCATAGTGGTAGCCAAGAATTCCCCAGATCGTTTTCCCTTTCAGATCATCGAAATACCGCTGATCCTTATACTTTTCCATCCGCGTGACGTAGACAGTGCCGCCATGCATGATGACATTCGTCGCCTCGATCTCTCTGCCCAGCCAGCCCCAGTCCAGGGCCTCAAAAAAAATAAGATCGAAACGTTTCTCGTCAAAATGGGAAAAGCGCCGCTTCGATGACGTGTGAACAAATTCGAAGACATACTTTTTCTGAAATGCATTCAGCGCGGCAATCAGATCAAACGTCAGGCTGGCGCTGCCTGCGGTCTTGTCCACAAATGGCGGAAAATCATAGCCGCCGACTTTGACAACTTGCTGCGCTGTTGCCGGAAGCGCGCAAAGTCCGATCAGAAAAGCAAGAGTGAACGCACGGGCAATCTGAACGAGCCGTCCGCAAGACCTTGCGCCTGCGGGCATGCTGGTTTTCCGTTCGACAAGGCGACACGCGCCGCTTTGCGCCCGCGAGGCTTGCCAGTTCAACAATTTTGATTTGTACAACATGAGCAGTAACAGTGGGAGACTGTTTCAACTCTACCAGTATGCTGGCGGCGCGCGCCGCAGCGCTGCGAATTCAGCCGCCTGGCGGCCTCGTCAGCCCATAAGCTGTTGTTGAAAAGCGCCAGGCCGGATCAGAACTTCGATAATTGGGGCCGCTCTCGTGCCTGGTTAATCCGTGATATTTCCAACAACATCGAGCACCTCCGAGGCGAATTCGAGGAGGTCTCCCAGCCCATCGAAGCCGTTCGCAGACGAATTGCCGGGTAGGCTCAGGCCGATTTTCGACAAGTCCTCCTGCTTGGGTGGCTCGACCAGTTCCAGCAACTGGGCAAGCTGGCCAGCGTCCAGCCAAAGGCGCAAACACTGCGGACAGGCGCACATGGCGACGCCCTTGTAGTTCAGCGGCTTCATCGCCTTGCCATCGGCAGGGCACGGGCGAATGCCAGCCGTATCGGCCTGCTTGTGCAGCTGCAGCGCCGCGTGCGCCCGCACTTCGCGCAGCAAGGTGCCGCTCAGTGACACGCCCAGGCACTTTGGGCAGCGGTGAAGCTGGTGGCCGTTGAAACTGCCGGGCGCCAGTTGGGCGTCGTCGATTGGGCAAAGCATGGCAATTCCTTCAGTACAAAGAATGCCCATGAGATTACCAGATTGCCAGGGCGAAAAAGTCACCAATCATCACCGGACGGCACTGGTCATCGCGCTCCCGCGCGCCCCGCAAGATTGACATAAAGTCCCTTCTGGCATATATTCCTCAGTCTTGATCGGGAGAGGGCAAACTCGCGTTGCCGCCGAAGGGGCACTACCCAAAAACTCTCAGGCAAAAGGACCGGTCAAGGGCCAGCGGCGCACCGCGCAGCTGGGTCAAACTCTGGAGAGCGGCTGCGGCACCACGCCAGCAGCCCACCGAAGGGGCGTGCGGATGATCATCCGCTATCTCTCAGGTACCAAGGACAGAGGGGTTCGTCGCATTGTGCTGTGCATTTTGCTTCTGTTAACCCCTATATCTATTGGACTGCCCCATGACGCTCAAAGCGACCCCACTCAATAACGCTCACCGCGCCCTGAACGCTCGCATGGTCGATTTCGGCGGCTGGGACATGCCAGTCAACTACGGTTCGCAGATCGAGGAACACCATGCGGTGCGCACCGACGTCGGCATGTTTGACGTGGCCCACATGTGCGTGGTCGATATCAAGGGCGACAACACCCGTGCTTTCCTGCGCGGCCTGCTGGCCAACAACGTCGACAAGCTGCAGGTGTCGGGCAAGGCGCTGTATTCGTGCATGCTGAACCCGCAAGGCTTCGTGATCGACGACCTGATCGTCTACTTCATCAACGAAGGCTGGTTCCGCCTGGTGGTCAACGCCGGCACGGCAGAAAAAGACGTGGCATGGATGCAAGCGCAGAACGAAGCCACGGGCTCGGGCGTCACCATCACCCAGCGCAGGGATGCCGCGCAAGGCGGCGCCAGCGCCATGGCCCTGATCGCCGTGCAAGGCCCGAACGCCCGCGCCAAGGTATGGGAAGTAATCGCCGGTTCGCAGGCCGCCACCGCCGAGATGAAACCGTTCAACGTGGCCTTCGTGCAGGACACCCCGTACGGCGAGGCGATGATTGCCCGCACCGGCTATACCGGCGAGGACGGCTTTGAGATCGGCGTGGCCGCCGACCAGGCCGAGGCGCTGTGGAACGCGCTGTACGCCGCCGGCGTGAAACCTGCCGGCCTGGGCGCGCGCGATACGCTGCGCCTGGAAGCGGGCATGAACCTGTACGGCCAGGACATGGACGAAACCGTGAACCCGCTGGACGCCGGCCTGGCATGGACCATCGATCTGGTGTCCGAGCGTGACTTCATCGGCAAGGCGGCACTGCAGGCCATGGGTCAGAACGCCCAGTTCGTGGGCCTGATCCTGCGCGAAAAAGGCGGCGTGCTGCGCGCCCACCAGAAGGTTATCGTGGCCGGCTCCGAACAGACCGGCGAGATCACCAGCGGCACCTTCAGCCCAACCATGCAGCAGGCCATTGCGCTGGCGCGCGTGCCAAACGGCGTGAACGTGGGCGACACCGTGCACGTGGAAATCCGCGACAAGAAACTGGCCGCCACCGTAGTGAAGCTGCCGTTCGTGCGTAACGGTAAAATCCTGGTAGCTTGACCCCAATCCTTAAGAACATAACCAACTGGAGCCACACATGAGCAATATTCCTGCAGACCTGAAGTACACCGAGTCCCACGAGTGGGTGCGCGCTGAAGCTGACGGCACCGTGACCGTCGGCATCACCGAGTTCGCGCAGGACGCACTGGGCGATATCGTGTTCGTCGAACTGCCGAAAGTCGGCACCACCTACGGCGCCGGCGACGACGCAGCCGTGGTGGAATCGGTAAAAGCCGCTTCCGACATCTACGCACCGATCGCCGGCGAAGTCGTTGCCGTAAACGACGCCGTGGTCGATGCCCCTGAGTCCATCAACACCGACGCTTACGCCGCCTGGCTGTTCAAGATCAAGCCAGCCGACGCCGGCGCCATCAACGGCCTGCTCGACGCAGCAGCCTACGGCAAGACCACCGACGCTTAATTCCGCATGTCCCCGGGCCAGCATTCCGCTGGCCCTTTTTTCTGCCCGCGCCCAATATCATGACCCGTACCAGCCTGACCCAACTCGAAGCCCGCGATGCTTTCATCGCCCGCCACATCGGCCCGGACGCCAACGAGCAGCAGCAAATGCTCGACGTGCTCGGCTACGCCACCCGTACCGCGCTGATCGATGCGATCGTGCCGCCGTCGATCCGCAACAAGAGCGCCCTGCCGCTCGGCCAGTTCTACCAGCCGATGCCGGAAACCACCGCGCTGGCCAAGCTGAAAGGCATCGCCGCGCAGAACAAGGTGCTCAAATCGCTGATCGGCCAGGGTTACTACAACACCCACACGCCCGGCGTGGTGCTGCGTAACATCTTCGAGAACCCGGCCTGGTACACCGCTTACACCCCTTACCAGCCCGAGATTTCGCAAGGCCGCCTGGAAGCCATCCTGAACTTCCAGCAGGTGATCACCGACCTGACCGGCATGGGTATCGCCAACGCGTCCATGCTGGACGAGGGCACCGCCGCCGCTGAAGCCATGACGCTGATCCAGCGCGTCGGCAAGTCGAAATCGAACACCTTCTACGTCGCCAACGACGTACTGCCGCAAACGCTGGAAGTGGTGCAGACCCGCGCCCTGCCGCTGGGCATCACCGTGAAGACCTTCGACCCGGCCGAACTGGCCGGCGTGACGGACGCCTTTGGCGTGCTGCTGCAGTACCCAGGCGTGAACGGCGTGGTGCGCGATTACCGCGCCGCTGTGGAAGCCGTGAAAGCCAGCGGCGCCATGGTGGTCGTCGCTGCCGACCTGCTGGCCCTGACCATGCTCACGCCGCCGGGCGAATGGGGCGCGGATGTCGTCGTCGGCAACTCGCAGCGTTTCGGCGTACCGCTGGGCTTTGGCGGCCCGCACGCCGGCTATCTGTCCACCCGCGACGACTTCAAGCGCTCGATGCCGGGCCGCCTGGTGGGCGTGACCATCGACCAGCAAGGCAACAAGGCATACCGCCTGGCCCTGCAGACCCGCGAGCAGCACATCCGCCGCGAAAAAGCCACCTCCAACATCTGCACCGCGCAAGTGCTGCTGGCCGTGATCGCGTCGATGTACGCCGTCTACCACGGCCCTGCCGGCCTGCTGCAGATCGCCAACCGCGTGCACCGCTATACCGGCATCTTGGCCGCCAACCTGCGCACGCTGGGCTACAGCATCAACGACACCTTCTTCGACACGCTGACCGTCAAGACTGCCAACGCCGCCGCGCTGCACGCCGCCGCCGAAGCCAATGGCGTGAACCTGCGCAAGATCGACGCCAACCACGTCGGCATCTCGCTGGACGAGACCATCACCCGCGACGACATCGCCACGCTGTGGACCGTGTTCGCCACCGGCGTTGCCAACGCCCCTGCCGCGCCGGACTTCGACACCGTCGAAGCGGGCGTGGACAACAGCTTCCCTGATGCGCTGGCCCGCAGCTCGGCCTACCTGACGCACCCGGTGTTCAACCGCTACCACTCCGAAACCGAAATGCTGCGCTACCTGCGCAGCCTGGCGGACAAGGACCTGGCGCTGGACCGCACCATGATCCCGCTGGGATCGTGCACCATGAAGCTGAACGCCACCAGCGAGATGATCCCGGTCACCTGGCCTGAATTCTCGTCGATCCACCCGTTCGCGCCGAACGAGCAGACCGTGGGTTACCGCGAAATGATCGCGCAGCTGGAAGAGATGCTGTGCGCCGTCACCGGCTACGCCGCCGTGTCGCTGCAGCCGAACGCCGGTTCGCAGGGCGAATACGCCGGCCTGCTGGTGATCCAGAAGTACCACCAGTCGCGCGGCGAAGGCCACCGCAACATTTGTCTGATCCCGTCCTCGGCGCACGGCACCAACCCGGCATCGGCCAATATGGTCGGCATGCAGGTGGTGGTCACCGCCTGCGACGAGCGCGGCAACGTCGACCTGGCCGACCTGAAAGCCAAGGCCGAGCTGCACTCGAAGAACCTGGCTTGCGTCATGGTCACCTACCCTTCGACCCACGGCGTGTTCGAAGACGGCATCCAGGAACTGTGCGACATCATCCACTCGCACGGCGGCCAGGTATATATAGATGGCGCCAATATGAATGCACTGGTGGGCGTGGCCGCACCGGGCGCGTTCGGCGGCGATGTCTCACACCTGAACCTGCACAAGACCTTCTGCATCCCGCACGGCGGCGGCGGTCCGGGCGTCGGCCCGATCGGCGTGGGCGCGCACCTTGCCAAGTTCCTGCCTAACCAGCGCTCCAACGGCTACGTGCGCAGTGAAGACGGCATCGGCTCGATCTCGGCGGCGCCGTTCGGCTCCGCATCGATCCTGCCGATCTCGTGGATGTACATCGCCATGATGGGCGGCGAAGGCCTGACGGCTGCCACCGAGACCGCGATCCTGAACGCCAACTACATCGCACGCCGCCTGGCGCCGCACTACCCCGTGCTGTACTCGGGCCACGACGGCCTGGTGGCGCACGAGTGCATCCTCGACTTGCGTCCGCTGACCGATGCCACCGGCATCAGCAACGAAGACGTGGCCAAGCGCCTGATGGACTTCGGCTTCCACGCCCCGACCATGAGCTTCCCGGTTCCGGGCACCCTGATGATCGAGCCGACCGAATCCGAAGCGAAAGCCGAGCTGGACCGCTTCATCGATGCGATGATCGTCATCCGCGGCGAGATCGCCAAAGTGGAAAGCGGCGAGTTCGACAAGCTGAACAACCCGCTGAAGTTCGCCCCGCATACGGCCGAAGTGCTGACCTCGGACAACTGGGACCGCAAGTACAGCCGCGAAGTGGCTGCCTTCCCGGTGCCGGCGCTGCGCAAGCAGAAGTACTGGCCGTCGGTGGGCCGCGCCGACAACGTCTACGGCGACCGTAACCTGATGTGCGGCTGCGCACCGATCAGCGATTACGAGTAACCGCAAGCAAAAAACCCGGCGCTGCCGGGTTTTTTTTGGCGTGATGGCCACCGTGGGGCGGGTTGGGCGCTGCGCGCCCCAACCGGCCAGCCTTACCAGCCCAGATCCAGCTCGATATTGCCGTCCTCGTTCAACTGGACGCGGCGGCAGCCGGGCTGCGGGCCGGTTGGCAGCACCAGCTGGCCGGCCATCTGGTTGAACAAGCCGGTCGCCGCTTCGCCGAACCCGGCCACTACTTCCTGCTGCAGTACCGCCAGGCTGGCGGGATTGCCTTCCCATTCGTTGCTCAGCTTATTCATATTAAGCAGGTGGCCCAGCGCATCGGACACCATATACATGCCCACCACGCCCGAATCAGTCGCTGCCGGGGAACGCTTGGGGGTCACCGTCACGCGGATCGCGCCATGGTCGTCGGCCACGAACTGCAGCCGCATCGCCCAGTGCATGGTGCAGCGGGCCCAGCCCTTGCCCAGGTTGACCTTGCGGTTGAACAGCGCCATCTTCTGGCTGGCGCGGTCCCACTCGTAGCGCATCAGCGAGCTGTACAGGTCAACCGTCAGGCGCGGCACGCCCATGCTGTCGGGCTGGGTGGACACCGTGACGCTGAACTGCAGGTCTTGCTCCGACTCCCGCACGTGGGACAGGCGGTTGCCTTCGCGCCAATGCAGCAGCACGTGGTCGCGGTAGCCCCAGCCGCTGGCGTTGGGCACGAACACGGCGCGCGAGGCATTGTCCATGGTGGCCGACACGCCGGATTTCTCATTGAACGACTCTTCGCGGTTCAGCGCGCCGTCCGGCGCCACGCGCAGGTTGCGGTAGTCCGGCAACTGGGTCAGGCGCTGCTGGATGGGCTCGATCAGCAGCGGCTTCAGGAAACGCTTGAAAAACACGTCGCGCGACAGTACGGCGCGGGCGGCGCAGCCAGGCGCATAGCCAGGGCGCAGCGTCGCCAGGCCGGGCCCGCCGGCGGCGCCACGGCCGTCCGAGCTGGCCTTGCGGCCCAGCATGTGCAGCAAGTTCAACGTGCCCGCCGCCGCCACGCTGACGCTGCCGGCCTGCAGCCTGCTCAGCGCATCCTCGCCCGGGCAGGCGCGCACGGCCGCGTAGCCGAGCACGAACGGCGTGCCGGTGTCGGCCAGACCGCGCAGCCAGGCGCCGATGGCGTTGACAAAATTGCCAGCCAGAACCGGATCGTCGGTGCCGAGGCGGGTGCGCGCCGGATCGGCGTGCAGCAGGTCGCCATGGTCGAAATCCAGCGCCAGCGCGTGCAGGCGGTAGCGCGTGTCGTCAAAACGCATGAGCGCCCGGGCGCAGTCCGGGCTGGCGTCCTTCATGGCGTCGCCGAGGGCGACCGGTTCCAACTGCAGCTTGACATTGAAAGTCAGTTTCCAACCTGCAACAGACTGCTTGCGCACGTTGGCGCGATTGACCGTGCCGTCATAAAAACTCATGTTTCCGCTTGTAAACAGCAATTCCAGGCTGGCATTGCGCGGCGCGCCGGCGTCCAGCGTCAGGTGCGGGACCGCCAGGCGGACCCGGTCGGCGTCCGGCCCGCCTATCATCAGGCCCGCCGCTTCAAGGTTACCAACCAGGACTTCGGACGGCAGCTTGCCCGCCTTTTGCAAGCCGAAAAGCTGGGCCCGCAGGGTTTCCGGCGCCAGCGCCCAGACCAGATCGTAGCCGCCCAACGCTGCCGGCGCGTGCAAAGCCGAACCCTGCGGCGGGAGGCTTAGCGTGCGCATGCCTCCGGCTTCGACGGCGTTGCTAAAGGTAAACATGGATACATTTGACATCTTATATTCTTTCTTGAGGAAATGCTAATATCTAGCCTGATTGCATGAATGTACTGTAATGTTGATTACCTTCCGGCGCCTTCCTGAATTCTTCCGGATACGTAAGGCATTGATTTTTATCAAAAATTAATCTGATCATAGGCAGCACAATGAGCGACAGGGGCTTTCGCTTCGGCGAATGGCAAATCAATCCAGACAGCAATACGTTGCATAATGGAAACGAAAGTAGTCAGCTGGAACCACGTGCGATGGATGTTCTGCGCTATTTGTGCCGTCATGCCGGTGCCGTAATCCCGGCCGAAGAGCTGCTGCAAGCCTGTTGGGGCAATATGGAACTGGGCGACAATCCGGTCCATAAAGCCATCACGCAGCTGCGCCGCGCACTCGGCGATTCGAGTACGGACCCGCGCTTCATCGAGACCATCCGCAAGCGTGGCTACCGCGCCATCGCGGCCGTGGTCGCCAATGTTGCCGCTGATGAAGGCGGCTGGCTGCAAGGCTCCCCCTTCCGCGGCCTGGAAGCGTTCCAGGAAAATCACGCCGCGGTCTTCTTCGGCAGGATGCAGGCCGTGGCCCAGCTGCGCGACCTGGTGCGCAAGCAAACCACCTCCGGCTGCGCCATGGCCCTGGTGCTGGGCCCGTCCGGTTCCGGCAAAACCTCGCTGGTGCGGGCCGGCCTGCTGCCGCAACTGATGAAAAGCCTGAGCAGCGTGGCCGAACCGGTGGCGCTGGAATGCACGCTGTACCTCGATTGCGCCGACCTGGCAGAAGGCGGCCTGTTCCAGGCGCTGGCCGCCGTGCTGCTGGATACCGAGCTGGACGGCAAGCTGATGTTCAGCGGCGACAACGCCGAGGCGCTGGCCAAGCGCCTGGAGGGCGCGCACAGCGAGGCGGTAATCGAGCGCCTGCAGCTGGGCGGCCGCCGCCCGCGCGTGGGCCTGTTTGTCGACCGCCTGGAAGCGATTTTCCGCGCGCCCGGCATGAACGACGAGACCCGCGCCCGCTTTATTGCATTACTCGAGCAACTGGCCCGCTCCGGCGCCGTGCTGGTAATGCTGGCCTGCCGCAATGATTTCTACCCGGACGTGATCGCCCTGCCCGCGCTGATGGCGCTCAAGGCGCGCGGCGGCCATTTCGACCTCAGCCCGCCGGAAGGGGCGGACATCGCCCAGATCGTGCGCCAGCCCGCGCGCGCCGCCCAGCTGCGCTTCGAGCAGGACCCGGTCAGCGGCGCCAGCCTGGACGACGTGCTGTGCGACGCCGCGCGCGGCAGTCCGGATACCTTGCCTTTGCTACAGTATTGCCTTAACGAGCTGTACCGCCAGCGCAGCGAGGACGGCATGCTGCGCTTTGCCGTGTTCGAGCAGCTGGGCGGCATCGACGGCGCCATTGCCGCGCGCGCCGAACAGGTGGTGGAGGCGCTGGAACCGTCGCAGCGGGCGGCCCTGCCGCATGTGCTGTCGCTGCTGGTCGACCTGTCCGAAGAGCAAGGCGCGGTCACCGCGCGGCGCGCCGCCTGGTCCTCGCTGCACGGTGCCGAGGCGCAGGCGCTGGTGCGCGCGCTGGTCGAGGCGCGCCTGTTCGTCAGCGAGCTGGCCAGCGACGTAGCCAGCTTCGGCGTCACCCATGAGGCGCTGCTGCGGCGCTGGCCGCGCGTGGCCGACTGGATCGAACAGCACCGCCACGCGCTGCAGGTGCGCACCCGCATCGGCTACGACGCCGAACGCTGGGCCGCCGCCGGCCGCCCGCGCGACCTGCTGCTGCCGCGCGGCAGCCAGGTCAACCAGGCGCGCGCGCTCCTGGACCTGGACGGTTTCACGCTGGCGCCGCTGGAACAGGAATACGTGCGCGTCTCGGTGCAAGGGGTCAAGCTGGCCGAACGCATCAAGGTGGCCATGATGGCGGGCGTGACGCTGCTGGCGATACTGGCCGTGATCCTGGGCATCGCCGCCCGCAACGCCGAGCGCGACGCCGAGCAGCAGCGCACCGAGGCCGAAGGCCTGATGAGCTATATGCTGGGCGAATTCGTCGAGAAATTGCGTCCGCTGGGCCGGCTGGACCTGCTCGATGGCATCAGCGGCCGCGCGCTGGCCTACCTGTCCTCGGCCCAGAACACGGATGCCGGCCCGACCACGCTGTCGCAACGCGCCAAGGCGCTGCATGTGATCGCCGAGGTGAATATCGCGCGCTCCAACCTGACCAACGCCACCGAAGCCTTGCAGGCGGCGCACGCCATCCTGCTCCGCCTGCAGCACACCGACACCGATCCCAAGGCGCTGTACAAGGCGCTGGGCGCCAATGCCTTCTACCAGGGCCAGATCCATCTGCTGCGGGGGGAACTGGAACCGGCCGAAAAGTTCTTCATCGAATACCGGCTGCACAGCGACAGCCTGGCCGCGGCCGCGCCCGACGACAGCGAGAGCTGGATCGAGCAATCGTATGCACACAGCAACCTCGGCGCGCTCGCCATGCGGCGCAGCAACTACGCGGCCGCCGCCGACTCGTTCGACAGTTCCGTACAGCTCAAGCAGAAGGCGCTGGCCGCGCAGCCCGGCCACCCCAAATTGCCGGCCGACCTGTCCAACACCCTGTCCTGGCTGGCGGACGCGAAAAGCAAGCTGGGCCTGCTGAACGAAGCCAAAGCGCTCTACCAGCGCGAGGAAGAACTGCTGCTGCCGCTGCATTCATCCGCCCCGAGCGACGCGCTGTGGACCTATCGCATCGCCAACGCCATGGCATTCCAGAGCGAACTGCTGCTGGCGATGGGACAACAGCACGAGGCGCGCGTCAAACTGCGCAACGCCGAAAGCCTGATGCGCGAGGTGGTCAAGCTGGACGCCAGCAACCGCCACTGGCAGGTCAACCTGTACGCGGCGCAAAGCAAACTGTACGCGCTGGACAGCGAACTGGGTAACGCAGCCGAGAGCCTGCCGAAACAGTTGGCGCTGCGTGAAAAGCTGGCCTCGCTGCCCTCGCCCGACCGGAAGCCGCCCACCGACCGCATGCTGCAGGTCACCGCCTTGGCTCAGCAGGCGCTGGCCACCACCCAGCTCCAGCTCGGCAAACTGGGCGATGCGCGGCGCAACCTGGCCGACGCCACCGCCATTCTGGAACAGCTATACGAGAGCAACAAAAAAACCACCCAGCCGGTGCCGCCGCTGGCGACCGCGCTGCTGATGCAGGCGGACCTGGAGCGCGCGGCGGGCGATGGCGAGGCGGCGCGCGCCGCCTGCCTCAAGGCGCAGCAAGTGCTGGGCAGCTTGGCCGAACACAGTTTCGACTACGCATTGCTGGCCCCCCACGTGCGTGCGCACCTGTGCACCGGCAACGCTGCGGCGGTGGCGGAACAAAAAGCCAGGCTGCAGCGCATCGCTTACCAGGAAACGCATTATGTGCGCGCACTGGCCGCGTCCGCCGGCAAGGCTAGCCCATGAACAACATGTTTTGTAGCAGCAGTTTCGCAGATGCGCCGCAACGCACATCTGTTTTCCGAGCAGTTCCCATCGTCGTTTTTTAAGGAGTACACCATGCAATCGATCTTCTCCGTACTGAGCAGCGCCTTCTCGACCAACGCCGCGCCGGTGGCCACCACCGCCATGCGCGAACTGTCCACCGCTGAAGTGACCGCAGTCGCCGGCGCGCCGGAACTGGGCCATGACCTGGTGCCGTACGCGGCAGCCACCATCACGGTCGCCGCCAAGGCCTAAGCACGCAGCGCGCCAGCCAGCCTAGCCAGCCAGCGCGTTCAACACCAGCCGGGCCGCCCTCGGGCAGTCCGGCTCAACCCCGCACATTTTATGGCATCCGCGTATGAATAGCCTGTTCCGGCAACAGGCCATTACCCACAAGACCCACAGATTTCACGGCACCGTCGTGCTTGCCCGCACCTGGAGCTACCCGGCGCTGACGCTGTTCTTTTGCGCGCTGGTCGCGGCCATCATCGTCTTCGCCCTCAATTTCGGCTTCACCCGCAAGGAAACCGTCAGCGGCATGCTGGTGCCCGAACGCGGCAGCGTGCGCCTGGCCACGCCGCAGGCCGGCGTCATCAGCCGCCTGTACGTGCGGGAAGGCCAGGCCGTGCGCGCAGGCGACCCCTTGTATCTGCTGTCAAGCGAGCGCACCAGCGCCAGCGGCGCCACCCAAGCGGCCATCAACCAGTCGCTGCAGGCGCGCATCGCCCATTTGCAGCAAGAACTGGAACAGCAAGGCCAACAGCGCGGCAACCGGGGCGCAGAGCTGGCGCAGCGCCTGGCCAACCTCCAGGCCAGCTTGCGCCAGCTCGACAGCGAACTGGCGCTGCGCCGCGAAAAAGTACAGATCATGCGTGAAGTGAGCAGCAACGTCGCCGATCTCGCCCGCGACGGCGCCGTGCCGCGCAACGCCGCCAGCGACAAGGCTGCCGAACTGGTGGAACAGCAAGCGCGCATCGCCGCGCTGGAAGTGACCCGCCTGGCGCTGCAGCGCGACATCGGTGCGCTGGCCGCCAGCCGCGCCGACTTGCCGCTGCAAAGCGGCCGCGAAGCATCGCAGTTGCAGCGCGACATAGAAGCGCTGAAACAGGCGGCCAGCGAGAGCGAAGCGCAGCGCGAACTGCTGGTGCGCGCCGACCAGCCCGGCCGCGTGGCAGCCATCGTGCTCGACCAGGGCCAGGCCGTGACGGCCGACCAGCGCGTGGCCAGCCTGCTGCCGCAGGACAGCGCGCTGGAAGCGGAGCTGTATGTGCCCACCCGCGCCGCCGGCTTCATCCGTCCCGGCACCGCCGTGCTGCTGCGCTACGATGCCTTCCCCTACCAGAAATTTGGCCAGTTCACTGGCCAGGTGCGGGAAATTTCGCAGGCCACCGCGCCGCTGGGCGAGCTGCAGCGCGCCGGCGGCCACGCCACGGCCGCCACCGGCGCACCCGGCATGCCCACGCTGGGCGCGGCCGAACCTGTTTACCGCGTCCGCGTCCGGCTCGACGCGCAACAGATCAGCGCCGCGGGCCAGCGGCGCGCCCTGATGCCCGGCATGCAGCTGGGCGCCACTTTGGTGCTGGAACAGCGCACCTTGGCCGAGTGGGCGCTGGAACCGCTGCTGGGCATGCGGGGCCGGTTATGAAGAAAGCAACAAGAAGGCAAGCCGAATGATCAATCTGGGATGGCGCCGCAAGGCGCCGGTCTTCCTGCAGACGGAAGCCACCGAATGCGGCCTGGCCAGCCTGGCCATGGTGGCCGACTACCACGGCTACCGCACCGGCCTGGCCGCGCTGCGGCTGCGCTTTCCGATTTCGCGCAAAGGCGCCACGCTGGAGAGCCTGATGCGCATCGCCCGTGCACTCAAGCTTGAGAGCCGGCCGCTGCGCCTGGAGCCGGCCAACCTGCCGGAACTGGCCCTGCCCTGCATCCTGCACTGGGACATGGACCATTTCGTGGTGCTGGTGTCGGTCTCGGCGCGCCAGGTGGTGATCCACGACCCGGCCGTGGGCCGGCGCAGCATGACCCTGGCCGAATTCGGCAAGCATTTCACCGGCGTGGCGCTGGAATTGCGCCCGGCCTCCGACTTCCGTCCGGCGCGCCAGGAATTGCAGTTCACCCTGCGCGGCCTGATGGGCCATATCACCGGGCTGCGGCGTGGCATGAGCCAGATCCTGCTGCTGGCGCTGGGACTGGAGTGCGTCGCTATCGGCTTGCCATTTTTCCTGCAATGGGTGGTCGACCAGGCGCTGCTGTCGGCCGACCGCGACCTGCTGGCCACGCTGGCGCTCGGCTTCGGCCTGCTGGTGCTGATCCAGGCCGCCATCACCGCCGTGCGCGGCTGGTTCGTGGTGGCGCTAAGCACCAGCATGAATTTCCAGTGGTTCGGCAATGTGTTCTCGCATATGATGCGGCTGCCGCTGGAGTATTATGAAAAACGCCACGTCGGCCGCATCATTGCCAGCTTCGGCTCGATTGCCGCGATCCAGAAAACGCTCACCACCGGCTTCGTGCAGGCGCTGGTGGACGGCGTGATGGTGGCCGGCACGCTGGTCATGATGATGCTGTACAGCCGCACCCTGGCCGCCGTGGCGGTAGGCGCCGTGGCGCTGTACGCGCTGCTGCGCTGGAGCCTGCTGCACGCGCTGCGCGACGCCACCGCCGAGCAGATCATCCACGCGGCGCGCCAGACCACGCACTTCTTCGAAACCGTCAACGGCATCCAGAGCGTGCGCCTGTTCGGCAAGGGCGAGCAGCGCCGCGCCGGCTGGCTCAACATCCTGGCCGAGCAGTTCAACGCCGAGCTGCGCATGCAGCGCCTGCACATCAGCCACGACACCGCGCGCACCCTGCTGTTCGGCGCCGAGCGCATCCTGGTGGTGTGGCTGGCCGCGCGGGCCGTGCTCGACCATCAGTTCACGGTCGGCATGCTGTTCGCCTTCATTGCCTACCAGGACCAGTTCTCGCAGCGCCTGGGTGCGCTGATCGACAAGCTGGTGGAGTTCCGCATGCTGCGCCTGCACGGCGAGCGCGTGGCCGATATCGTGCTGACGGAAAGCGAAGCCGAAGGCCCGCACGACGCCGACGAACCGGACCTGCCGGCCGGTGCGCCCAGCCTGGAGTTGCGCGGCGTCGGCTTCCGCTATTCGCCCACCGAGCCGCTGGTATTCGACCAGGTCGACCTGAAGATCCAGCCCGGCGAATGCGTCGCCATTACCGGCGCCTCAGGCTGCGGTAAAACCACGCTGATCAAGATCCTGCTGGGCTTATTAACGCCGGAACACGGCGAGGTATTGGTAAACGGCGTACCGATCAGAAGGCTGGGATTAACCAGTTACCGCCAATTGATAGGCACGGTGATGCAGGAGGACCGCATGTTTTCCGGATCGGTGGCGGAGAATATCAGTTTCTTCGATCCCGAACCGGATTGGCAGCGTATCCGCGCATGCGCGCAGCAGGCGGCGGTACACCAGGAAATAGAAAATATGCCGATGGCTTACAACACCATTACGGGCGATAACGGCGTGGGAATCAGCGGCGGACAGAAACAGCGCATATTACTGGCGCGCGCCTTATACCGCCGTCCGAGCATCCTGGTGCTGGACGAAGCGACCAGCGAACTCGACATCGCAAACGAAAAGAGCGTCAATGCCACCATCCAGGCGCTGGGACTGACCCGCATCATCGTCGCCCACCGCCCCGAGACCATCGCCATGGCGGAGCGCGTCATCGTGGTCAGGAACGGGCGGCTGGAAGCCGAACCATGCCATATTCTGGCTGCTTCGTGCTGATTCCAGGCATGCCAGGAAGCCTGCCGCAGGAGCTGGCGATGCGCGGCGGACGGCGCCCAATTACAGCCAGGGCCCGGTCCGCCAGCGCCAGCGTGCCCGGTTCCGCACCAGATCGTGGCTGTCGGTATTGCCGAAAGAAATTAATCGGCCATTGCCGATTTTGAATTGCGCCTGCGGCACGCGCCGCAACATGTTTCAACGCCGTAAATAGAGATTCGCCGTGTTCGCCGGCGGCGGGAACTTGGCGCTTCACAGGGGAAATATTACTGCCTTGACCGCAACGGAGATGATTGGAATACCAGTCGCCGATGGCTCACAGCATGGGCATGCTTGCGCTGTGCAACAAACAACACGTTCCCACGGTTTTGCAAAAAGAGTAAGATAAGGACTCACTGTTCAGGAGGACGGCCATGAAGCAATCACTCAAGGCGGCTTTGATTTCGGGCCTGCTGTTTCCGGGGCTGGGGCAGATACTGGTACTGAAGCGCTTCGCGCGTGGCTGCATTTTCCTGCTGCCCACGCTGGCTGGCGCGCTGTACATCCTGCGCGTGGTGATGGCGCAGGTGAACGTGCTGGCCGGGCAACTGGCCAACGGCACCATACCTTTCGATATCGCCATGATCGCCCAGCAGATCGCCGCGTCGCGCACGGAAGGGCCGGCCATGACAGCCGCCACGCTGGCATGCGTACTGTGCTGGTCGGCCAGCATACTGGACGCGATATTCTTTGGCAACGATCACCACTACCACCATCCCCACCCACAGCAAGGACAATCATGATGCATGCCCGACTGGCGGCGCGCAGCTTGGCCGCCATGGCCGCCATGGCCGCAACCATGCTGGCGGTGCCCGGCGCACAGGCGCAGGGTGGCGGCATCCAGCGCACCGTGGTGCAAAGAGGCGACGTGTCGGTGCCGGGCCGCGAAGCGGTGGTGGCCACCGTGGAAGTGGCGCCCGGCGTGCTGGCGGGCCGCCATACGCATCCGGGCGACGAAGTCAGCTATGTGATGGAAGGTGAAGGAGAATTGCTGATCGACGGTCAGCCGCCGCGCAAGCTGAAGCCGGGCGACGCCTTCATCCTGCCGGCCGGCACCATCCACGACGCCCGCAACACCGGCAGCGTGCCGATGAAGCTGGTGGGGGTGTTTACGGTGGAAAAGGGGAAGCCGCTGGCCTCCCCTGCGAAATAACCGTCAGGTCAGCTTGGCCGCGTGCTCGCGCGTGGCGTGGAACTGCAGCTTAGGCCAGCGTTCCTGCGTCAGGCGCAGGTTGACGCTGGAAGTTGCCAGGTAAGCCATATTGCCGGCCGCATCGTAGGCCACGTTGTGGCCCAGCGCCGCCTCGAAGTCCACCAGGGCCTTCTTGTCGTCCGACGAGACCCAGCGCGCGCTGCTGATGCTGGTGCCTTCGAACACGGCGTCCACGCCGTATTCGTTCATCAAGCGGCTGGCCACCACCTCGAACTGCAGCACGCCGACCGCGCCCAGCACCAGTTCGCCGCCCTGCACCGGCTTGAAGACCTGTACCGCGCCCTCCTCGCCCAGCTGCTGCAAACCCTTGTGCAGCTGCTTGATCTTCAGCGGGTTGCGGATGCGCACCTGGCGGAAGAAGTCCGGCGCGAAATACGGAATGCCGGTAAAGGTCAGCAGTTCGCCTTCCGAGAAGGAGTCGCCGATCTGCATATTGCCGTGGTTGGGCAGGCCGATGATGTCGCCCGCGTACGCCTCTTCCACCTGCTCGCGCGAGGAGGCCATGAAGGTCACCACCGACGACACTTTCACCTCGCGCCCCAGGCGCAGGTGCTTGACCTTCATGCCGCGCTCGAAACGGCCCGAGCAGACGCGCAGGAAGGCAATGCGGTCGCGGTGCGCCGGGTCCATATTGGCCTGGATCTTGAACACGAAGCCGGTGAACGGCTGCTCGGTCGGCTCGACCACGCGCACGGTGGCGTCGCGCCCGCGCGGCGCCGGGGCCCAGTCGACCAGCGCCGACAGGATCTCGCGCACGCCGAAGTTGTTGATGGCGGAACCGAAGAACACCGGGGTCTGCACGCCGGCCAGGAACGCTTCCAGGTCGAACGGGTGCGAGGCGCCCTTGACCAGCTCGACCTCCATGCGTAGCTGATCCATTTCCAGCGGGAACATTTCCTGCAGGCGCGGATGGTCGATGCCCTTGATGATTTCCACCGCCTGGTCGGCGCTCTCGGAACCGGCGCGGAACAGCAGGATCTCGTCGTTCAGCAGGTGGTACACGCCTCGGAAGTTCTTGCCCATGCCGATCGGCCAGGTCACCGGCGCGCACTGGATCTTCAGCACCGATTCCAGCTCGTCGAGCAGTTCCAGCGGATCGCGGCACTCGCGGTCCAGCTTGTTCATGAAGGTGACGATGGGCGTATTGCGCATGCGGCACACGTCCAGCAGCTTGATGGTCTGCGCTTCCACGCCCTTGGCGGCGTCGATCACCATCAGCGCCGAGTCCACCGCCGTCAGCACGCGGTAGGTGTCTTCCGAGAAGTCCTGGTGGCCGGGGGTATCGAGCAGGTTGATGATGTGGTCGCGGAAATCGAACTGCATCACCGACGACGCCACGGAAATGCCGCGCTGCTTCTCGATCTCCATCCAGTCCGAAGTGGCGTGGCGGCCGCTTTTGCGCGCCTTGACCGTGCCGGCCATCTGGATCGCGCCCGAGAACAGCAGCAGTTTTTCGGTCAGCGTGGTTTTACCCGCATCCGGGTGGGAAATGATGCCGAAGGTGCGGCGGCGCTGGGTTTCGCGCGCGATCAGCGCAGGCGTCTTGCCGCTGCCGGCTGCCGGGGCGTCGTCTGGAATGTCAGGAATGCTGTTGTCGATGTCGTTGGCCATGTTCGCGACCATAACAATGGCCCCGCGTAAAACCCGTTATTTTACACGGGGCCGCCCGCCGGGGCCATCCTTGCTTCGCCGATTTGCTTAGTCGATCTTGATCCTGCGCCATCCGGCGCGGTGCGCGGCGGTCGATTCCAGCTCCACCAGCGGCCGGGTCAGCGTTTCGCCCTTGGCGGTGGTGGTGATCATCTTCAGCTCGCCCTTCGGCAGGCGTACGATGATGAAGCCGACCGCCGCCGAGGTGTTCGACAGCGTGCTGCCGGCGATGGTGCCAATCGCCGCATTGCCGTTGCACACGTCCACCGCGTAGGCATTGCTGGTGCCGCCCACCGAGCACGACGAGGACGAGGTCGGCAGGTTGGTCACCACGTTGGCCACCCCGCTCACCACTTTCGGATCCAGGTTCATGCGCTCGCCGTTGTTCAGCGCCCAGTCGAAGTACCAGCCGTCCTGGGTGACCAGGTTGACCGGGTTGCTGGTGATGGTGTAGGTGTTGATGTTGCTGCTCGATCCCTGCAGCGCCAGGGTCTGCTTGACCATGCTGTCCCCGCGCGCCGGGATGCACGGCGAGCTGGTGCAGGTGTCGGCGTCCTTCACCAGGTACAGGCTTTGCAGGTCGATATTGACGGTATCGGGCACGTCGAGCAGGCGCCCGGTGCCGAACAGCACCACCCGCTGGGCGAAATCGGTGACCGCGCCGGTGGTCTCGTCGGTGCGGCTGGCCTTGCACAGGGTTACTTCCGGACGGGTGGTGATGGGCTGCAGCGCCCCCGAGTCCGACATCAGGCGCTTGGTCAGCGCGTTGACGTCGAAGCGCCACAGCTGGCCCTGGTTGTCGCCGCCGTACACATAGGTCACGGCCGGATCGGTGGACGGATTGTTGGTGATGGCGGTGATCTTGGCCAGCCCCGACGGCGTGCTGGTGTTGCCCGAGCCGGTGTCGATCTTCTGCAGGATGACGCCGGTGGCCACGTCGATGATGAACAGGATGCCCCTGCCGCTGCCGCCGGCCACGCCGTCGGTGCCCGGCACGTTGTTGTAGCCGGAGCTGACGAACACCACCCACTGCCCGCGCCAGGTGCCGAACTGCGGGTTGCCGAAGCTCAGGCCCAGGTCGGGGTCGGCGTTGGCGCAGACGGTGCTGTCGGCGCAGGTTTCCCACAGCGCGCGCGGCGCGGTCGGATCGGTCACGTCCAGCGCGTAATAGCCGCGCCCGCCGCCGTTCAGGCCGGCCACCAGCACGGTCTTCCACACGCCGCCAATTTCCACGTCCGCCACTTCCGGCGAGCCGTCGGTGGTGAACTGGTGATTGGTGCCGTAGGTGGTGCTGGCCAGCGCGTGCAGTTTCTTCATGGTGATGCGCGGCACATAGGCCCACAGTTCATGCCCGTCCGAGGCGCGGAAGGCGTGCAGCATGCCGTCGTTGGCGGCGGTAAACACGGTCGGCACGCGCTCGGCGGTCCACTTGGCGCGGTAAGCGGCATAGCTGGCCGAGGTGTAGCCCTTGCGCGGTTCGCGCAGGTAGGCCGGCTTGGACGAGGCGATGTCGCCCAGCACGATGGGCACCGGGCCCGCCTGGCCGGCCGGCGTGTGGCCGGTCAGGCTGTAGGCGCGGAAGATCTCGTCGTTGGCATAGGTTTGCTCGCCGCGCAGCCAGTTGACCAGGTTGGCGCCGCTGTTGACGATGGCGCGGTCGGCCGTGGACAGCAGGGTGCACTGTGCCAGCGCCAGGCATTTGTTGCTGAACCAGCCCTGCATCAGCGCCGAGCCGCCCATGTTGGCATAGCGGAACTCGGTCAGCGTGGTGGTGCCGGCCGGGTCCAGCATGTAGATGGTGCGTCCGCCCGAGGTGGCTGGCGTGCCGCCGGTGCCGGCGATGGCTTGCGGGCCCACGGTGTCCGAGCTGATCCACACCGGGGTGGTGCCGACGATGCCGGTGGCCGGGTCGATCTTCTTGTCCGACAGTTCGCCGTACCATTTCACGGTGGTGAAGGTATCCGAGAAGATGTCGTTGTCCTGCAGCGAAATGTTCGGCGTGGACGTGGCCGCGGCAGCCGCCGCGCCCACCGACACCTGCATATTGGCCAGCGCCGAGGCCAGGCCCTGCACCACTTCCTTCGGTTCGTTGGCGCTGAAGTACTTGCCGTGGCCGGCAATGGCCGCATGCCACAGGTCGTCCACCCGCTCCTGCACGGTGCTGGCGGTGCTGCTGGTCTGCGGATCCGGCCATACATAGGCACCGTTGTTGTTCCACGGGCAGCCGGAGGCGGCGCCCGTGATCAGGTTGTAGAAATCGCCGCCCGGCCGGGGCGCGGTGTCGTAGTTCGGCTCATAGGTCATCACGCCATCCATGCCCAGGCCCAGCGTGTAGGTGTTCATGTGCAGGTGGGTGTTTTCGCCGCCGGCGGCCGGCACCTGGCCGGGCTTGGTCATGTCCGGTTCCAGCGACGGCCGCAGCGACACGGTGCCGGTGCTGGAGCCGCCGTTATACCAGTGCAGCGCCACGTCCGAGATCGACGGCTGGGCCTGTTCGCGGCGGTCGACGCAGCCGCGCGCCTGGGTGCAAAAGCGCGACGGGCTTTCCACATTGTCGTTGTTGACCACATTGGCGGTGGTGCTGCCGTTCCAGTAGCCGTCCGTGGTCAAGATCAGGAAATTGGGCTGGCAGGGGAACTGCACCACTTCCTGGCCGGCCGCGTATTCGTAAGGGCTGAGGTTGGCGTACATGCGGCCCACGTTGTCCATCGCCGCGCGGATCGGGGTCGAGCCGCTGGTGGTGGTGCCGTACAGGGTGCTGTACCAGGTGGTGCGCGCGCTGCCGGAAAAATCGGCCGGCTTCATGTCGATGGCGCCGCCGGCGGCGGACTGCGACAGGCGCACGAAACCGGCGCGGTAATTGCTGTTGAGGGCGGCGAACGCGATGCCGACCGAGGTCTTCATCATCTGCAGCCGGCTCTTGTAGTAGCTGTACCAGTTGGCGAAGTTGGTCATTTCCTCGTCGTAGGTGCAGGTGGCGCCGGCGCAGTCCACCCGGTCCGCCGACTTGGGATAGGTATTGCCGCTGGTAATGTTGACGCGCACAAAGGTGCTGGGCGGTTCGGTGCCCGACGAAATGGCGGCGGTGGTGGTCGGGATGGCATCGGTGACGGCGCTGGCGGCCGGCACGTAGCCGCCGCCGGCGGTGGTGCTGAAGCTGACGCCGCCGCCGCTGACGGTGCCCACCGAGGGTGTGTTGGAGTTGCCGGTGGCGGCCGTGTCGACCAGGCAGAAGCGCGTATTGCCGCTCAGCGCCGCGCAGGCGGGCGTGACGCTGTTGCCGGCCGCGTAGGCGCGGATGGTGCCGCTGGTGCCGATGTCGGCAATGATGCTGGCGGTGATCTGGGCGGCGCTGCGGTTGCGGCCCAGCGACAGGTCGCTCACCAGCGTGGTGCCGCCCCAGCTCAGGCTGGACAGCCGGGGGGTGCCGGAGTTGGCGGTGGTGCCCGACACGGTGACCGAGGCGGTGGGCGAGACGCGCGTCACGGCCGCCGTCACCGTCACGCTGGGCGCGTTGACGGTAATGCCCCAGCCGGCGCGGCTGTTGTCGGCGATCGGGATGCAGCTGGCCTGCGACTTGGTGCCGCTGCACACCACGGCGATCACCGCCACCACGTTCTCGGCCGACAGCGTGATGCCATAGCTCGAGCAGGCCGGCACGGTGGTCTGGCCGATCGGCGTCCTGACGCAGGCAAAGTACTGGTTGGTCAGGCCGGTCCGGGCGATGATGCTGGCCGCCAGTGCGCTGGCCATGGTTTGCTGCTTGAGCGCCGTATTGGTGCCGTTGGGCGCCGTCACCGCACCGCTGGTGATGGTGCGCGCGGTGCTCGGGTCCGGTATCGTGACGCTGCTGATGGTCATCGAGGCGCTGCTGGACGAGGCGCCGATGGCGATCGTGCCGAAAGCGGCCACGCCGCCGCTGGCGGTCGAATAGCGCGGGTAGATGAAGTTGCCGACGCGCTTGGCCTGGCAGTTGATCAGCGTGGTCTCCCGGCACCAGCGCACCTTCACCGGCACCGGATAGCCGGACGGCGCGGTGGCGCCGGCCGCCGTGGAGCGGCAGTTGGTCATGCTCTCGTCGGTGCAGAACTCCGCCACGCCGATGTTGTAGTAGTACGGGCTGGTCGACACGGCCGACGCGCTGCGGTAGGTGTTGTTCGGGTAGGTGTAGGTGGCGCTGTTGACGCGGCAGTCGCCGGTGTTGTCCGGGTCGCACCACTGCAGGTCGGGAAACTCGGTCAGCAGGTTGATCTCGGTGTCGCTGGCGGCGTACAGGTTGCGGTTGTAGACGCCGAAGCCGTCGCTGACGACCCGGGTCCAGCCGGTGGTGTTGGCCGAGGTCTGTTCATTGTAATAGGTGCCGTCCGCCTTGATCGGTGGCTGGTAGCGGATCTTGGGGTTGTAGTACTGGCGGTTGAAGTCGGCCGCCATGAAAGGCGGGTGGCCGACGTTGCAGGCCGTGGTGCCGCTCGACAGCTTGGCGGTGGAGCGGCACAGGTTGTCGTTCACATAGTCCGGCGTGTAGTGCTGCTCCATCGAGCCGGAATTGTCGAACAACAGCATCAGGTTGGGCTTGACGGTGCCGGTGCCGGCAATGTTCAGCAGCGGCACCTGCGCGATCTGCGTGGTGCCGGCCCAAGCGGCCGGAGCCAGGATGGCCAGCGCGCATGCCAGCCCGATGGCGTGGCGCGCGGCCCGCCTGGAAATTTGCTTGTTCATATGCGGTCCTATCGCTGCAATCTACTCTTAAAGAGGCCTCACGGGCCCATCATCACCACGGACTGCGTCACCACGTTGCCGCCGCGCGCGCCATAGATGCGCGCAGTGACCACGTAGTGCAGCTCGGGCATGTCGGCATACTCGGAACGGTCGGTCGACAGGCTGTCGCCCAGGCCGGTGGAACTGGCCACGGCCTGCTTGGCCGCCGTCAGCGTGCAGTTGTTGGCCGGCGCCGAGGCGTTGTAGGCGCCCGGCAGCATGCACATGCGGTGGATGATGTACTGCACCGTGTTGTTGGCGCCGTCGCGCACCGTGGTGGAGCCGGTCCAGAAGTCCGGATGGTTCACGCCCCGGTTGGGCGCCATGCTGGCCACGTAGCCGGCCGCAGGAATATCGGCCACCAGGGCGGCCTTGGGCTGGGTGGCCAGGAACTGGAACGCCGTGTGCAGGCCCAGGTCGGCGGCCTTGGCCAGCGCGGAGTCGTACGCCAGGTTGCTGGTGGTCATGGTGGTCGAATTGGTCGAGCGCAGCAGGTATATGCTGCTGAGCATCATCACGGCCAGCATGATCAGCATGACCGGCAGCGCGATGCCGCGTTGCGGTCGGTTCAAGGTGCTCACGTTGGCCTCCAGCCCGCGTTGCGGATAGGGATGATGGTTTCAAACACGCGGTAGCGGTAGCACTTCCAGTCCACGCTGTCGCCGGCCTGCGCCACTTCCACCGTCACCGGCACGGCCGCCACGCTGGCCGGGCTGGCGGCGGCGAACACCACCGGCTTGGCGGTGGTGGCGCTGCACTGGCCGCTGGTGGCGGACGGTTTTTCCGGCATCTTGCTGCGCGCCACCACCGCCACGCGCACCGCCGCGACGCGCTGGAAATCGCCGGCGCTGCCGGTCACGGCGTCGCCGTCGGCATTGATCATGGTGTTCGACCACTGCGCCACCTGCAGCCCGGCGGCCGGATTGAAGGCGCCGGTGGCAAAACCGTACTGCGCCTTGAGGGCCACGATGCCCTCCACCACCGTCGAGCGTGCCGCAATGGCGCCGGCCAGGTTGGCGGCGCGCAGCATCAGCACGCTGTTCTGCACCGACCAGGTATGCAGCGCCAGGTTGCGCGCCGGCCCCAGGTTGTAGACCCGCGCCACGTTGGCGCCGAACGCCGCGCCGAGACCGTTGCGGTTGTAGCGCGCCTCGTTCACCGCGCTGAAGGTCAGCGTGGTGGCGAGCGGATCGGCCGTCAGCTGCGCCAGCGCGCAGTCGCCGCCGCGCGGCTCGGGCACCACGATGACGGCGTCGCCGCTGGCGAAACCGAACGGCGCGGCGGTCGAGATGCTGAGGGTGTCGGCGCCGGCGTAGGCCGCGCTGACCCGCACCGAGCCGACGCCGGACGGCGAGCTGCCGCTATTCAGGCTGAGTTCGTCCGAGCCGTTGGCGTTGTTGCGGATTACCACCGCCGCCAGCGGCGTGATGGCCACCCCGCCCCGGTCCGCCGCCAGCAAGGCGTAGCCGGCGGTGTCGCTGAACACGGTGTTGCAGCCGGCAATCAGGTCGTCGTTCATGCCCCAGCCGGCCTGGGCGGCGTCCTCGCTGATGGAAAACAGGGCCAGCATGCCGTTCTGCATCTGGTCCGAACCGCCCAGCGACACCGCCTTGTTCTGCTCGGAATTGACGATCAGGCGGGTGGCGAACATGATGGCCAGCATGCCGACCGTGACGGCCACCATCAGTTCCACGATGGAAAAGCCGCGCGCGGCATGGGAGGGCGTGTGCGGGCGCATCAGGTGGCCCTCGCAATGTAGGAGGTCAGCACGTGGCGGTTTTCGGCCGCGCCGGTCTTGCGTGTCCAGCGGATGCTGATCACAACCATGGTGGTGGTGGTGTTCTGCTGCGCCAGCTGGACCGATACGATGGCGCCCGGGATCTGCGCCTTGGTGTCGGCCAGCCAGGGCGCCACGGCGGCGCCGGGGGTGGCGTTCTCGGCCAGCGCGTAGTTGGCCAGGTTGGGCAGGTCGTTGCTCATGATGCCGAACAGCCGCTCGCCGGCGATGGTGGCCTCGGCGCGCATGCTCGCGTCCGACAGCGCCGAATAGGAACGCGCCTGCAAGCCCACCGTGCCGAGCAGGCCGATGGCCAGGATCACGATGGCGATCAGCGCTTCCAGCATGGCCACGCCGCGCTGGCGCTGCGGCCGGGACAGGCGCCGGGCCGGGCTGGTGGACCGGATGGCGGGCCGGGTGGCGGGCCGGCACAGGCGGCCGGAGGCAGGGCCAGGGGGGCGGTGCAGTCTCATGGCGGGCTCACGGTGGGCAGGCGCGCGAATCCGGCGCGCTCAGCAAGGGGTTGCATTTGATGGCCAGGCCGGCCAGCGACACGGCCACCGCCACCGGCGGGATGCCGGCGTTTTGCCCGGCCGGATCGAGGCGGATGCGGCTCAGGCGGTCGGCGTAGCCGGTGTCGACCCAGCCCAGCGACGTGAAATACACGGCCGAGGCGCCTTCCGGTTCCAGCCGCGGCGCCAGCAAGTCGCTCTGCGGCAGCGCGTCGGCCGGGCGCAGCACCGATTTGTAGCCGTTCGCGCCTTCCGGGTCGAGCGGCGCCACCTCGGTGGTGGTGGACCAGGTGCCGCTGCTTGCCGAGCAGGGCACGCCCGGCGCCGGGAAGCACAGGTCGACCTGCCAGTCCATCTGGCCGTTGTTCAGGTTCGGCGTCAGCACGATGCGGCTGGCGGCGTTGTGCAGCACCGCCTGGCGGCGCGCCATGGCGAAGCCTTCGGCATAAAATTCGCCGGCCGAGATCACCTTGTTGCCGCTGATCCAGTTAACCATGCTGGGGATGCCGACCGCCGCCAGCACCGCCAGGATCACCAGGCCCACCATCAGCTCGATCAGGGTGGTGCCGCGCTGGCGCGCAGCAGGACGCGGCCGGGGGCGTGTCAATTGCTGCATAAGCCGCCCGCCCGGTCTACCCAGCAGTTGCTGCTGGTGCCCCACTCCGGGGTGGCGGTCGTGGCGCGGCCGCCGTTCTGGTCCACCGTGTAGGAAAAGCCGGCCGCCTTGCCCTTGCCGGTGGCCGTGATGACGTAGGCCGAGGCCGACGCGCTGGACAGCGAATAGTCGAAATTGGCGGTGGAGCCGGGGAAGGTGGCGGCGTCGCCAAAGCCCTCGTAGCTGCGGGTGTTGGCCCAGAACTGCTCGGCGGCCGGCTGGGCCCCGCCCAGCGAGGTGAACGCCTCGGTCAGCCGGGCCCGGGTCACGTACTTGGTGTAGGCCGGCAGGGCCACCGCAGCCAGGATGCCAACCACCGCCACGGCGATCATGACTTCGATCAGCGTAAAGCCCTTGTGCGTGCGTTTCATTCTGGTGCGCTCCCGGTTATGTTGTCGTACGTCATGACAGCATGGTAGCGTCCCTAGCTTGCATTTCCCTGAAGAAATACTGACAAAACCCTGACAAGTGCACAGTAGCGCACTCGCGCGCCGTCACGGGCGCAGCTGGTGCACCGGGAAACGCACCGAAAACAGCGCCCCCTGCCCGCCCGCCGGGCTGGCGACGGCGATGCGGGCGCCATGCGCGGCCGCGATGTCGCGCACGATGGCCAGGCCCAGCCCGCTGCCGGCTATCGTGTCGTCCAGCCGCACATAGCGCCGGAACACCGCCTCGCGCAGCGCCGGGGCGATGCCGGGCCCGGAATCCTCCACTTCCAGCACCGTGCCGCCGGTCAGCGCGCCGCCGCCCTCCTCCCCCGGCCGGCAGCGCACCGTCACCGTGCCGTGCGCCGGCGTGTAGCGGATGGCGTTGTCGACCAGGTTGTCGATCAGGTCGCGCAGCAGGAAGCGGTCGCCCAGCACGCTGGCGTGCTGCAGCTCGAAGCCGATGTCGATCGCCTTGCGCGCCGCCTGCTCGACGAAGTGCTGCACCGTCTCCTCCACCAGCGCGTCCAGCGCCAGCGGTTCCAGCCGGGTCTTCTCGAAATGGCTGGGTTCGGCGCGCGCCAGCGCCAGCAGCTGGTTGGTCTGCCGTATCATGCGTTCGGTCGACAGCTGCATCAGGCGGATCGAATGCGCGGTATCCGGCTCGGCGTGGCGGTTGCCCAGCCATTCAAGCTGGGTCTGCAGGCCGGCCAGCGGGGTGCGCAACTGGTGCGCCACATTGGCAAGGAAGTCCTGCTGCGCCTGCGCGCCTTCGCTGACGCGGGCCAGCAGGCCGTTGAAGGCATGCACCACGGGCGCCAGCTCATAGGGCACGTCCTCCTGCTGGATCGGCGCCAGCTGGTCGCCGGCGCGCGCGTTCAGGCCGGCGCGCATGCGGTCCAGCGGGCGCAGGCCGTTGGTCACGGAAAACCAGATCAAGCCCACGCACGCCAGCGTGAACAGGCCGTCCAGCAGCACCAGCGCGCGGAAAATCGCCTGCCGCACCTGGGTGCGCTGGCGCAGCGTGCGCGCCACGCCGACATAGGCCGGCGCGGCTGCGCCGCCGGCGGCGGCCACGCGCAAGGTGCCCACGCGCACCGCCTCGCCGCGCATGGCGCCGTCGT